>CAYPSH010000028.1:8554-10356 GCA_964413445.1 uncultured Acetatifactor sp. | reverse complement strand
GAGAATTCTCCCAGCACCAGCGCAGCCATGACACTCAAAGGCGTGCTCAGCATATTCGGCGTGTTGATGGCCGCCAGCTTCAGCCCGTCGATGGCAAGCTCCAGGATCAAAAACTGCCAGATCAGAGGGATGTTCGGCTCCTCCTTCAACAGGATGAAGGAGAAGCTTTCCGGCACCCACTGCACATGGTTCATCAAAAGCAGGTAGGTGGGTGTCACAAAGTAGGTGAGAAGGGTGATCAAAAGCCTTGTCAGCCGAAGATAGGTGCCCGTAACCGGCGGGAAATAATAGTCGTCCGCCTCCTCCAGCACATCAAAGATCGTGGTCGGCAGGATCATGGCGGAAGGGGAATTGTCCACCAGGATCACGATGTTTCCCTCCAACACCTGTGCAGCCGCTGCATCCGGCCGCTCCGTGTACTTGAACTTCGGGAAGGGATTATACCACTTTTTCTGATAAAGGCACTCTGCAAGAGACTCCTGGTTCATGGTCAGGGCATCCACATTGATCTCTTTGATCTTTCTCCTGACGGTTTCCAGAAGTTCTCCGTCCACGCGCTCTTTCATGTAGCAGAGCACAATATCCGTCCCGGAGCTTTCCCCGGCGCTCAACATCTCCATATGCAGGTCGGCACTGCGGATCCTGCGGCGGATCAGTGCGGCATTTGACACGATCGTCTCCACAAAGCCGTCCTTGGAGCCGCGCAGCACCTTATCCTTGTCAGGCTCTTCCACGCTTCTTGACGGGTATGTCCTGGCATCTATGAGCAGCGCACTTAAGTATCCGTCTATCAAAAGGACAAACATGCCGGAAAGCAGAAACTGCACCAGCCTGTCACAGTCCTTCTGGATATCTACCTCCACATAAGGCAGAAATTCCTTGGAGAGCTGATGGCAGTCCTTCGGCATTTCCTCCGGTGTCAGATCCATCAGATACTGTAAAAGCTTCTGCATCAGTTCATCCTTGCAGAAGCCGTCGATCAGATACATGCAGGCTTCCCGCCCGCCGATGCGGATACACCTGTAGATGACATCAAAATTGTTGTCCACATCCAGTATCCGGTTGAAATAAGCCATGTCCTCTTTTAAAGAACCTGTCAGCTGTCTGTGCTCTTCCCTCTCCAAAATAAAAACTCCCTTTCCGGCATTCCTGCATCACTTTAAATTTGCAGAAGAAAGCTCTGCTCTCTTCACATTAGTGATAACAGTATGCCCGAAACGAGAGTTTTTCACTCAGGATCTTTATGTTATTCCGCCTTTATCTGCTTTTAGGTAGTACTTCCGAAGCCGCCGTTCCTCACGCCGTCCGCATCATCGTCCACAGTGATGCCGTACTCCAGAAAGATTCCCTGGGCAAATCCCGTACCCTGTTTGACCTCAACGGTCTTTCCCTCATTGGAATCGTTGGTGATCTTGATAAAGATATGCCCCTCATTGTCGGAATTGTAATAATCACTGTCTATAATGCCGACTGTATTGTTCAACTGCAGGCGGTACTTAAACCCGAGCCCGCTTCTGGGATAAATCTTGAGTACCCAGTCTTCGTCAATTTTCACGCGGATGCCGGTGGGTATCTTGATGGTCGCCGCAGGGGGCAGGGAAAAGGAAAAGGGCGCATAAAAATCATATCCGGCACTTCCCCTTGTGGCGCGCTTCGGCAGGATCAGAGACTCATACATGTCCCTTGCATCCGCCTCTGTATACTGGGGAAATTCCTCCCTCATGGCCGCCACGAAATTCTCTTCGCTCACCTTAAAAAACTGTGCTACTCTCTTCATCTGGTCCTAACCTTGTCTTTCAATT
>CAYPSH010000028.1:2116-8454 GCA_964413445.1 uncultured Acetatifactor sp. | reverse complement strand
CACCTTAAAAAACTGTGCTACTCTCTTCATCTGGTCCTAACCTTGTCTTTCAATTACTTTTCATTTACAGTTCAGTCACAGCAGCCGCCGACATTAGACGGTTTTTTCGCCACCTCATAGGGATCTGCGTAATCTGCACAGTGAAGCACCGGGATCATAGGATCAGGCTGGGCAAGCGTGCGCTGTACATCGATCACGCGCTGGTTGGCGCTGCCCTTCCACATCAGCTTCACATCCTTCTCGTCTGCGTGGAACTCACCGTCCACCACCACATCCACATACTTCATGGCCGGATAATACAGGATATTCTCCCACACATCCCCGGTGTAAAGCCAGATGGTCTTATTCGGATATTTTTCCCTGATCTCAGCCGCAAGCTCCCTCACATCGAGCCTGTTGGCGGGATGCAGGGGATCTCCGCCGGAAAAGGTGATGCCGGAAATATAGTCCTTGTCAAGCTGCTCAAAGATTTCCTGCTTCGCCGCCTCATCAAAGGGAAGCCCTCCGTCCGGATTCCAGGTGATGGGATTCTGGCATTCCTTGCAGCAATGATTGCAGCCTGCCACCCACAGGACCACGCGGAGCCCGTCCCCGTTGAGCATATCATCCTTTGTTATGTTATGGTATCTCATGCCTACATACTCTTCCTTTCCGCAATTTCTGCCATCTTCGCGTCGTTCAGTCTCGTATCCCCGTGAACCCGCGAGTAAGAAAGATAACCGTTCATGCGGTCGATCTTGGTCAGATTGCGGCTGCCGCACTTCGGGCAGACATCCATCTCAAGCTCCTGATGTCCGCAGTCATCGCAGTAGGCCAAAGACAAATTGACACCTTCATAAAATCCCATATCCATAGCGCGGCGGATCAGGGTCTTGATCGCCTCAGCATTATAGTCGATCGGGTATTTTACATACTGGATCTTTCCGCCGTTGCAGAGATCCCAGAAACGCGCCTCCTTATCCTGCTTCTCAATCGGCGTGATATCCTCCGTCACATGGCAGTGGAAGCTGTTGCTCACATACTCCCTGTCGGAGACGCCCTCAATGATGCCGTATTTCTTGCGGAACTGCTTTACCTGTACCCCGCAGAGATTTTCCGCAGGCGTGCCGTAAATGGCATAGAGGTACCCGTCCTCCTCCTTGAATTCATTGATCTTTTTGTTGATGTACTCCATCACCTCCAGGGCAAAGTCACCGTCTTCCACCAGAGACTTTCCGTTGTACAGCTCCTGCAGCTCGTTCAGTGCGGTGATGCCGAAGCTTGCGGTAGCGGATTTCAAGAGCGGCTTGATCTTGTCATGCAGCCCCAGGTGACCGCCCAGGAAACCGCCCTCGCAATAAGCCAGGGGGTTGGTAGACGCACGCATCTCTCCCAGGTAGGCATAAGTTCTGATATGGAGCTGGCGGATCAGGTTTAAGTAATAGTCGAGCACCTCATAAAAGTCTCTGCTCTCCTTTCTCGCCTTCGCAAGGATCATAGGCAGATGGAGGGAGACTGCTCCGATATTAAAACGTCCGACAAACACAGGGGAATCCTTCTCATCCGCCGGATGCATGCCGCCTCTCTCATACCAGGGAGACAAAAAGGCACGGCAGCCCATGGGGGAGACGATCTTTCCGTACTGCTTATACATGCTGGCCACATAGCCCTTTCCGGTCAGGCTCAGCCAGTCCGGATACATGGTTTTGGAAGAGCACTTCACACCGGCCTCAAAGACATCCTCCAGCGGCTTTCCGGGGCCGTGCAGATTCTCGTCATACAAAAATACGATCTTGGGGAACAGAACAGGCTTTTTGCACTCCTTCTTACCCTGTCCCCGTCTTCTGACATTCAGCATGGTGATGGTCGCCAGCTTTGCAAATCTGGAGGTACCGGTACCTGCCGTCACAGTGATGAAGGGATAGTCGCCTCTGCTGCTTCCCACAGTGTTGAACTTGTACTCCCACCCCTGGAAGCCCTGCTCAAACTCTCTCACCACATCCGCATAGGCCTCAGCCTCCGCAGTATCACGGTCAATGCCCAGACGGACATATTTCTCCACATACCTGTCATAGGATTTTTCCGCATAGGGAGCCAGGATCAGATCCACGCTCGGCACCGTAAAGCCGCCGTACTGCTGGCTTGCGGCACTCAGGACGATATCGCCGATCACATCGAAGGCCACATCCAGGCTCTTGGGCTCATTGTACCACACATTACCCATCTCAAAGCCGCCGCTCAGGACGCTCTGCACGTCAAAGAGACAGCAGTTCATGGTATCCCTTCTCGCAGACATATCATGGACATAAATATAGCCGTCCCGGCAGGCCTGTATCTCCTCCGTGGTCATGAAAAACTTCTGGTACAGCTCCTTGTTCAACTGGTTGAAGATCAGGCTTCTCTTGGTAGCCACCAGGGCAGAGTCGGTGTTGGCATTCTCCTTGTCACCGATGTACATGATGGACTGGCTCTTTTTATAGACATCATCCAGCATACGGACAAAGTCCTGCTTGTAATTGCGATAATCCCGATAGCTTTTTGCGACCACCGGCTTTACCTGCTCCAATGCACTCTCAACGATATTGTGCATAACGGGAATGGGAATCTCATCCTCCCCAAGTTCATCGACCTTGTCTATCACATACTGACAGATACTGCGCTCCTCCGCCTCGGTAAACCTGGTCAATGCCCTGTATGCGCTCTTGCCCACGGCATTGATCACCTTCTGAACGTTGAAGGCCTCCTTGCTGCCGTCTTTTTTGATCACACACACTTCCTTTGCAGGCCGGTATTCCTCTCCGTAGTTGGCGCTCTTAGCCGCCGCCTGGTCAAAATTGCTGCTCATAATCTCCCATATCCTTTCCCATATGCTTTCTCTTTTTTATACAAAATATAGAACTTGTTTTTCCCGAAACCCAATATATTGTGTAACACTAGTATAAAAAAGAATCGTCCGAATGTCAACGAAGTACCTGTTAAAATTATAACCAAAAAACACTGGGAAATTTTATAGAAATTTTATTTCTCTCCGGAAACCGGCAGTCCGTCCGTCAGCTTCATGACAGAAAGGATTTCTTCCAGATATGTCTCATACTGCTCCTTCACAGCCGCGGGAGAGACGATCACCGCCTCTCTTCCGATACCCGCAAGCCACCCGAAGAACTGGCCGCTGACAGCCACCTTCGCACGAACCCGGAACACCCTGTCCGTCATCTGCCGCACGTCCACATCCCTGCCGAAACGGTCGATCACCACGCCGATCAGTCTGTTCGGGAACTGCAGGGTGATCGTCTGTTCCTCACCGCCGAACATGCCGAAGGTACGGTTGGTGTAGAGCGCAGGATCAATCTTTTCGAACTGTTCCAGCCCTTTTCTGGGCTGCTCCAGAACGCTCACCTGTCCCATTTTGTCCACCCTGTAATGCTTCATGATGCCGTCCGTCTCGTCAAAGGCGGCAAGATAATAGTTTTCATCCCGCCAGATCAAGGCCCAGGGACTGACCTGTTTTTGGGCCTCCGTCCTCGGGACAAGCTCCTTTTTCAGATTCCACTCCAGATACCGAAAAGAGATCTGGCTGTTCTCCTGGATCGCTCTGTGAATGTTGTCGATATTGTAGTAAATGCTCTCATTTTCCGTCTTGATCCGGCCCGCCACATAAACCTGCCTCTGCAGCTTTCCGGCATCATGTTTGCCCGCCAGCTGCTCCAGCTTCTTTATCAGGCTTCTGGATTTTCTGGTGGTGATAAAGCGGGAGGACTGCACGGCATCCACGAGAAGCTTCAACTCCGCCAGTTCAAAATCCCTGCCTGCCATGTAATATCCGCCGCCAAGCCGGTTGGAGACCTTGATGATATCATATCCGAACTCGGACAGCTTCTCAATGTCATCATAGATGCTCTTCCGCTCTGAATGTATGCCGTTTGCCTCCAGATAAGAGATGATATCCGCCGTACTCACCGGATGATTTTCATCCGTGGTCTCAGAGAGAAGACGAATGATATACAACAGTTTCAGTTTTTGACCCGCCGATTTCGCCATGACGCATTTCCTCCCCTATATGAGATTAAATATTTCATGCAGATCACTTATTTCATAGTCGGGCTTGTAGGGGGTGTCGTTGCGCGAACCTGCCGGACGGTACCAGCAGGTCGGTATCCCGTACAGGACGCCTCCCTTGATATCGCTTGTCAGGGAATCCCCTACGATCAGTATTTTATTTTTGTCCTTTTCCTCTGTCCGCTCCAGACAATAGTCGAAAAACCCCTTCTGAGGCTTCGGCACACCGGCCTGTTCGGAGATAAAGATTTCCTCCATGATCTCCGTAAAGCCCGCCAGTTCCAGCTTGTGATACTGGGTGGCGGTGATCCCGTTGGTGATCACATACTGTTTTACCCTGCCGGAGAGATTTTTACAGACGTTTAAAGAGTCGTCGATATAAGAAAAGACGCTTCCCAGCGCCTCCTGATACTCTCTCCTGAAAGCCTCCACATCTATATCCTTCATACCAAGTTCGTCAAACAGATCCTGAAAACGACCGGTAAGCAGCTGTTCCCTGGTCACTTTTCCCAGTTCCAGCCGCTTCCAGTAATCGTCATTGATCTGCGAATATCTTTGGATCTGCTCCTCTGTGATCTCACGGCCGACTGTGGCAAAACATTTGGTGATCGCATATCTCTGAGAATACAGAAAATCGAGCAGGGTTCCGTCCAGATCCCAAAAAAGCGTGGTGAATCGACTCATTCATGCCTCCGAAATCCCTATATTTTACACAGACTGCACATCCTCGGATGCCGCCTCATTCTTCGCATTCTTTTTCTTTGCGAGATTGATGCCGATGGTGACGGCCACTGCGCCGACAGCCACAATGATCAGCATCAAAAGACCATAAGAGAAAAACATTCTTCCGAATTCTACCAGGTTAGCCATAATAATACCTCTTTTCCCAATGAAGGCCCGAAAAATAAAGCCTTCCAACCCAAGCCATACACTATCTATTTTACCAAGAGCCATTTGCCGCGTCAAGCCGATTCCCATTTCCCCGAGGAAATAAAATGTCTGGCCTGACTGTCTGCAGCAGAAATGATCTCTCCGGGATAGCCCATCATTTCAAGCAGTCTGATGGCATTTCTCGTCACCGCCTTCCCGGGAAGGAGCTGATAGGGAAATACCACATCTTTATCTCTGACTTCCTCTTCAAAATGATAATTGTCAAACATTTCAGAGAGAAGATCTGTCAGTTCAATATCATGCGTCGCAGCAAAGCAGAGGAACTCCTCACCGCCGAGTGACTTCAATATCTGGGTGGATGCGGCGATCCTCTCCACCGTGTTGGTCCCTCTCAGGACCTCATCCACAAAGCACAGGACGGGTCTGCCGTTCTTCCCTGCCCCGTCCAGGATCCTCTTAAGCGACTTGATCTCCACAATATAATAGCTCTCGCCGCCTCCCAGATTGTCCCTGAGCGCCATGGAGGAATAAATGTCAAAAAAGCAGGCCCGGTAGCTTTTTGCAGGGCATGTGTTGACCGACTGGGACAATATGGCATTGACTGCAACCGTCTTCAGGAAAGTGGACTTTCCCGAGGCATTGGAGCCGGTCAGCAGGATTCCTCTTTCTGCGGCAATGCTGTTCTTAACCGGTTTGGTCAACAGCGGATGATAGCCCTCCTCCATGACTAGCTGCCGTTTTTCTGTAAATTCCGGCAGGCAGTATCCCTCCTCCAGGGAATCTCTGAAGATCCAGACGGCAACCGCTGTCTCAAGATATCCGACCGTGCTGATCAGCGCATCCACATCTTCCCTGTGTCCCTTCAAAAACCGCAGCATCCTGTTGAATTTGATCACATCCACATGAAATACCATGCGGATGTAGTCCATCAGAAGGGAGACAATATCGCCGGCGGAGCCGCCTCCTGCATTGGACATGACCCAGAAGGAATTTCGCTTAAGCCCCTGCATCCCGGCGGTGCGCTTCTTCATCTGCTCCCACTCGGCAGAGCATACGGGAACAGAAAGCTTCTCAAGATTCCTGCATACCTCAAGCAGTCTCATCACATAGGCAAAGCTTGTGATATAGGGATCCATCTCATTTTTCCCCTTGAAATAGGAAACTATATTATATATCGTCAAAATTACAATTCCAATGATACCGACGGAAAAATTTATCCAGAGCATCCCGATCAACGGCAGGAAAAGAAAATCGCAGAACAAATGCTTCCGGTTGCTTCTCTCTCCCAGATAATCCAGATTGTCCAGATAATCATAAAGAGAATACTTTCCCATATATCCCAGCCTGTGCATTTCCATCTGCAGCTTCACTCTCTCATCCGGATGGCTTCCGAAAAAGTCCACAGTCTCCTC
>CAYPSH010000028.1:0-2016 GCA_964413445.1 uncultured Acetatifactor sp. | reverse complement strand
TCTGCAGCTTCACTCTCTCATCCGGATGGCTTCCGAAAAAGTCCACAGTCTCCTCAAAGTGAGCAAGCTCCTTCCCATCCTGCTTTGGCGTGCGCAATGTATAATATAGATACTCCTCTCCCAGTGCGGAGAGCGTATAGTTCATTCTGCGAAACATCTGGTCCATCTCCAGATCATTCCAGGTGATATCATCTATCTGTCCGGCTGCAAAATGTCGTCTGAAATAGCTATCCATGCGCTCATAACGCTCCGGGCTGTACTTCTTCTCTGACAGCTTTCCATAATTTTTATATAAATTTTTTTCAAATTCCCTCTTTGCCTTCCGGGCTCTGTTCCACTCCAGGAAAAATACCGCAGCAAAGAACAGGACAATTCCGATGACCAGAAAAAAATATTCCATTTAAAAACCTCTTTTTGAATGCAGTCAGAAACTATTGTATGGCCCCATAATATAAGCAGGCAGGCACGCCTAAACGTACCTGCCCCCAAAATACATTGTTTCTCTGTGGGGTTATGCCACCAGGAAGAACTTGATCAGGAAGATTGCAGAAAGGACGTAGGTCAAAACAGATACATCCTTAGCCTTGCCTGTAAATACCTTGATCACTGTGTATGCGATCAGTCCGATGCCGATAGCATGTCCGATCGATCCGGAAATCGGCATTGCGATCATCATCAGCGCTACGGGAACGCTCTCACAGATGTCGTCAAAATGTACATTTTTAAGACCCGTGATCATAAGGACACCGACATAGATCAGTGCGGAGGAGGTAGCTGCTGCCGGAATGATCGCTGCGATGGGAGCGATAAAAATACATGCCAGGAACACGATACCTGTCGTCAGAGCCGTCAGACCCGTGCGTCCGCCTGCCTCAACACCGGAAGCAGATTCCACGAAGGTGGTAACTGTGGAAGTACCCGTGGCAGCTCCCGCAACCGTGCCGACCGCATCTGCGAGCAGTGCCTCTTTCATCTGAGGCATCTTGCCGTCCTTGTCAAGCATGCCTGCGCGGCTGGCCGTACCTACCAGTGTTCCGATGGTGTCAAACATGTCGATGATGCAGAAGGTAATGACCAGAGTGATCGCCGTAAACCATCCGATCTGGACAAATCCGCTGAAATTAAACTTAAACAGCGTTGTGGATGCCATATCTTTGAACGGGGGCAAAAAGGATGCTGTTGCCAGAGAGGCAAAAGGATTCGTGCCAAGGAAAGCTGCCTGGCCGATCCAGTTGATCACGCTTGCCACAAGCATACCCAGGATAACGGCGCCCTTTACCTTTTTCTGAGCCAGTATCACGATCACGAACAAGCCCACAAACATGGTCACCACTGTAAGCACCATGGTCGTGTAGCCGGACCCCATATTATCTCTGGCCAGCGTAGCAGTCAGAGAGCCGAAGAAATCACGCATTGCATAAAAAGGGCCGCCTGTTTCGGAATAGACGCCTGCGTTGGAGCCGAGACCGATATTCATCAACATCATACCGATCGCAGGTGCGATACCGAGACGAACCCCTAAGGGAATTGCCTCAACGATCTTCTCACGCACATTCAGCACGGAAAGGATCAGGAAGACGATACCTTCAATAAGGATGATGCAGAGTGCCGCCTGGAAGGATGCCACATAAGTCATCCCGGTGAGACTCACAATGTTGGCTACCACAACGGCAAAGAAGCTGTTCAGCCCCATGCCGGGTGCCATCGCAAAAGGCTTATTTGCCGCAAATGCCATCACAAACATGCCGATTGCCGAAGCGATACAGGTTGCAAGGAAAACACCGTTCCAGAGTTCCGTTCCGCCGTCAGCGCCAAAGCCTGTCAGCAGGTTCGGGTTCAGGGCGATGATGTAGGCCATCGTCATGAAAGTCGTCAGACCGGCGATGATCTCTGTCCTGACCGTGGTATGGTTCTCCTTGAGTTTGAAAACTTTCTCTAACATTTTTACTCTCCCTCCTATGTAGTTGTTTAGAGAATTTATTGTCAGGCGTAAAGGATACGCTTCACAATCTGTTC
>CAYPSH010000027.1:0-10765 GCA_964413445.1 uncultured Acetatifactor sp. | reverse complement strand
CTGATCGCAGAGGCGGAGAGCAGCGTGCATGGCAGGCCGGTCTCTGAGATCCATTTTCACGAGGTGGGGACCTATGATGCCATTGCGGATATTGCGGCGGTCTGCCTGCTGATGGAGGAGATCGCGCCCGGGAAAGTGGCTGCCTCGCCCGTCCATGTGGGGAGCGGGCAGGTCAGATGTGCCCACGGGATCCTGCCGGTGCCGGCGCCTGCCACAGCCCTGATCCTGAAGGATGTCCCCATATACGGAGGCAGTGTCCGTGGGGAGCTGTGTACGCCCACCGGTGCGGCGCTCTTAAAATATTTTGTCTCAGAGTTTGGGGATATGCCTGTCATGCGCACAACCGCCGTGGGCTATGGCATGGGGAAAAAGGATTTCGAGGCTGCAAACTGCGTCCGGGCATTCCTGGGCGAAGCTGAGGACAGGACGGAGATCGTGTCGGAGCTTTCCTGCAATGTGGACGACATGACGGCGGAGGAGATCGGCTTTGCCATGGAGCGTCTGTTTGCGGGCGGAGCCTACGAGGTCTACACTGTGGCGCTTGGCATGAAAAAATCCAGGCCGGGAACTCTTCTCAGGGTCATGTGCGGGGAGGAGAACAAGCAGGAGATGATTTCCCTCATCTATAAGTACACCAGCACCATCGGCGTCAGGGAGACTCAGACCCGCCGCTATATTCTGGACAGGCAGGTTGAGACGATTGAGACTCCCTACGGGAAGGTGCGGAGAAAGATGTCGTCCGGCTATGGCGTGACCCGCGCCAAATATGAGTATGAAGACCTGGCCGCCATCGCCAGGGAGAGAGGTATCTCTGTGGGAGAAGCCAGGAAACTGGTGGAAAAATCATTTTTTTAACGGAATCTTTTCTTCTTTTCCTTAAAAATGTATACTAATTTCATAAAAAGTGTGTTAGAATAAGTATATATGTTTCGGGGAACACCTTGAAACCGTAAGCGGACATAAAAAGTGTAGATATGTGCGGGAAGGGCTGAGCTTATGGGAAAAGAGAGCAGAGAGAATCTGAAGGGCAGAGTTGAGATCAATGTGGCATTGATGCTGGTTTTTGCAGGGGTGCTGCTTTGCGGGACTTTTGCGATGAGAAGCCAGCTCCTGGACAATGCAAGGGAAATGAATGTGCTGCTGGTGCGCAACTATGCCATCGCAGAGGAGAGCCAGTTTGATGTCTTTGAGGCCATGCTGACCCTTGGAACAAGGTTTATCAATGAAAAGGAAAATGAAAACGCATCCCTGGATGAGATAAAGTCGGGACTTTATACTTATCTGGATGCGTTTTATGCGCTGTACTCGGGAGATTCCATCAAGAGCTATGCCGTTGTGGACGGTGAGCTTCTGTCAAATGATGATGTGATCGTCAGCGCGATCGGCGCAACCGATTATATGGAATCCGACTGGTATCAGGGTGCGATTGCGGCTGACACTGCGATCTATGTAACGGATGCCCATGAGAATATGCTCACGGGGGAGACCAATGTGACCCTTGCAAAGAAGGCGAGAGACTCTGACAGCGTGCTGGCGTTTGACATCTTTTTCGGCGACTATCACTCTGGCTCCGACTCGCTGGATCTGCCTGAGGATGCAACCTATTGTCTCTGCGACGGGCAGGGCAGGGTCCTGTACTACGAGACTAACGTGTATGAGGCTGACGAGGATATCCAGAATTTCACTGACGGGATTCTGGAGAAGGCGGATGCCGGAGGAAACCAGGAGTATGTGGGCAGATATTTGGACGGGAACGGGGTCCGCAGGACTGCCTATGTGAGCCGGCTGGACAACGGCTGGAAGATCATCCTCACCATCCCGCAGAAGAATGCGGTGCAGGGGATGAGACGGTTTTACATTCTGACGGTGCTGATCTTTGTCTTTGGAACACTGTTCCTGACATCGATTGCGGTATTTGAGTACAGACAGGAAAAGAACCGCAGGAAGCTCAGCCGGACCAACCAGATGTACCAGCATGCCATGATCAGTACCATGCAGGTTTACAGAGAGATCTGCTATCTGGATCTGATCAAGGGTACCTTCCAGACAATCTACCCGGAGGACACGGGGCGGCCGAGGGAGGGTACCTATACCGAGGGAATGGAGGGACTTCTGGAAAAGGGAATCCTTTCCTCCGAGGAGTCGGAAAAGCTTGCGGAGGCGATGAAACTCAAGAATCTGAGGAGGAGCCTTGCGGAGAACGATTATCAGGAGTTTCGGTGCGAACACAGGGATGCGCAGGGCACTGTGGAGGCGTGTCTTCTCACGGTCAATGTCTCGGACAAAAAAGATGGCATCCCCTCCAGCGCGACGCTTGCCATCCGCAGCATCGAGAATGTGCTGAAGCAGGAGGAGGAACAGAGGGAGCTTCTCACGCTCACAGTGCAGCAGGCGGAATCCGCCAACCATGCGAAGAGTGATTTCCTCTCCAATATGTCCCACGACATCAGGACTCCTTTGAACGCCATCCTCGGCATGACCACTGTGGCGGCTATGCACATCGATGAAAAAGAGCGGGTGCTGGATGCCTTAAACAAGATCACGATTTCGGGCCGACACCTTCTGGGACTGATCAACAGCGTGCTGGACATGTCCAAGATCGAGAGCGGCAAGATGGTCCTGACGGAGGAGGAGTTCAACCTGTCGGACATCATAGAAAACTTTATGGCTCTCTTCCAGGTACAGGTGAAGGAAAAGAAGCTGGATATGGAAGTGCATGTGGCTTCCATAGAGCATGAGGATGTCATCGGCGATGACCAGAGGCTGCAGCAGATTTTTGTAAACATTATGGGCAACGCCGTCAAGTTCACGCCGGAGGGCGGCAGGATCACACTGGATATCAGTGAGAAGCCCTCCAATGTCGCCGGGATGGGCTGCTACGAGTTCCGCTTTGAGGATACAGGCATCGGCATGGAGAAGGACTTTATCGACAAGATCTTTTCCCCCTTCTCCAGGGCGGCGGACTCCAGGACGGCACACATCGAGGGGACGGGACTTGGCATGTCCATCGCCGTCAGCATCGCCCGCCTGATGGGAGGCGATATCCATGTGGAGAGTGAGCTGGGAAAAGGCTCCCGTTTTACTGTGAATGTTTACCTGAAGATCAATCATGTGACAAAGGAGGAACTGGAGCGGCTGGCTGATCTGCCGGTACTGGTGGTGGATGACGAGGAGGCGGCCTGCATCAGTGCCTGCGATATCTTAAACAGCCTGGATATGAAGGCGGAGTATGTATTGAGCGGCGATGCGGCTCTGGAGAAGATCGGGAAGGCCCACGAGGAGCAGGATGACTATGAGGTGGTGATCCTGGACTGGAAGATGCCGGAGAAGGACGGAGTTACCACGGCGAGAGAGATCAGGCAGCTTGTGGGGGATGATGTGCCGATCATTGTCCTTTCCGCCTATGACTGGGCGGACATCGAGCAGGAGGCTCTGCTGGCAGGCGTCAATGCATTTGTGGAAAAACCTCTGTTTAAGTCCAGACTGACCCATGTGCTGAAGGAAGTGCTGGGTATGGAGAAGAGCGATGCCGGGCAAAGCGATGTGGAGACTTTAAAGAAGCATGACTACACCGGAAAGAAGATCCTTCTGGTGGAGGACAATGAGCTGAATGTGGAAGTGGCAACTGAAATCCTGGAGCTCTCCGGGCTTAGCGTGGATACGGCGGAGAACGGCAGGGAGGCAGTGGACAAAGTGCTGGGAAGCACCGCGGGACACTATTCTCTTATCTTTATGGATGTGCACATGCCTGTGATGGACGGCTACGAGGCCACCAGACTCATCAGAGGGTCAGGCAGAGAGGATTTAATGGAAATCCCCATTGTCGCCATGACGGCAGATGCCTTCGCGGAGGATGTAAAGAAGGCGATGGAGGCGGGCATGAACGGGCATATCGCAAAGCCGATCGACATGACGAAGCTGGAGCAGGTTCTCGGAAAATGGCTTGCTTAGGATACATTTTGGGAAAGAAACAGACAATAGGAGGATGACAGCGATGACGGTACAGGAATGTTATGAAAAAATGAATGGTGACTACGAGGGAGTGAGCAGCCGTCTGTTGAGTGACGAGAGAGTGAAGAAATATCTCCTGAAATTTGTGAACGCGAAGGATTATCAGGAAATGCTGGATGCACTGGAGAAAGAGGATTATGAGGTGGCGTTTCGGATGTCCCACAATTTAAAGGGTGTCAGCTTAAACCTGGGGCTGACCGGGCTCCAAAAGACCAGCGATGTGCTGTGTGAGGCACTGAGGGGCGGGAAGCCCACCGTTGACATAGAGCCCCTTCTCACACCGGTGAAGGAAGAGTACAAAAAAGCTGTGGAGGCAATCGGTGAACTGTAAGTTGCGGCAGATGCTGGAGAAGAACGATGACGGAAGAAGAGAGCAGTAAATTAAAAGAGGAAGGCTATACAAAGGATCAGATTGAAGAGATCCGGCTGGGTCAGGAAGCCGGTCTGGATGTTTCCGCATATGCCCGCAAAGAGTTTTATGCCATTCAGATGCGCCAGATCCGGCAGGGGCTTGCACTGGGACTGGATGTGAGCCAGTATGCGAGCCCGTCCTATGACTGGTTTCAGATGGAGGAGATCCGGCTGGGGCTGGAGAATGGCGTCAAGGTGAAGGTGTACAATGACCCCTCTATCTCCTATGACCGGATGCGGCAGGTGAGGAAAGGTCTGGAACAGGGCGTTGACCTGTCAAAGTACATCCGTCTGGATGCAGGGTACATCCGACAGATCAGAAAAGCTTACGCTGCCCATGTAAATGTCACGGATTTTATCAAGCAGGGCTACAATCCCGAGCAGGTGGAGGAGATACGTCTCTCCCTGGAGAAGGGGCTTTCGGTGAAACCCTATATCTCCCAGGAATTCAGAGGAATGGCGATCCGGCAGGTGAGCCTGGGGCTGGAGTCCGGCGTGGATGTCACTGTGTACGCAAAATCCGATTACGACTGGAGACAGATGGAGGAGATCCGGCTCGGCCTGGAGAACCGTGTGGATGTCTCGGTGTACACCAATCCCCTCTACTCCTGGCAGCAGATGAAGGAGATCCGGCTCGGCCTGGAGGGTGGTCTGGATGTAAACGGTTATAAGAGCTTTATGTATACCGCCTCCGAGATGAAGAAGAAGAGACTTCAGCTGGAGGAGGATGAAAGTCCTGAAAAGCTGCTTGCGCGGATGCTGAGTGAGGGCAAGCACAGGCTTGTCTTTGAGCATTTTGAGATTGACGTCAGCAGTGATGACATGACGGCGAGCATTCAGGTCAAAGACGGCGGGAGAAAGCTGAAACATTCGGAAATCATGTTGGCCATGCACAAGGAGGAGGTAAGCCGGGGCATCGACGATGCGGCGGTCAGGCGTCTGGAGCAGGGAGCAGAGCTTAAGGGTGAGAGTGTCGTCATCGCCAGAGGACAGAGGCCAAAGGACGGCGAGGACGGCTGGTATGAGTACTTTTTCCGCACCAATGTGTCGAGGACGCCGAATGTACGGGATGACGGCTCTGTGGACTATCAGGATGTGGAGTGGTTTGAAATTGTAAAAAAAGGACAGAAGATTGCCGTCTATCATGACGCCACGGAAGGAATCGACGGTTACACGGTCAGAAACAGGACGCTCCATGCGAGGAGAGGCAAGGAAAAGAGGGTGCTGACCGGCCGGGGCTTTACGGTGGAGCCGGACGGAAAAACCTATACGGCGACCGTCGACGGAAAGATCGTGATGATCGGGAACAGGATCGAGATCACAAGGCTTCTGGTGGTGGAGGATGTCTCCCTTGCCAGCGGAAATGTAAAGTTTGACGGCAGCCTCTATGTCAGAGGAGACGTGGGAAGCGGCGCCAGGATAGAGGCCACGGAAGATATCGTGGTGGACGGTTATGTACAGGACGCCTCCATTGAGTGCGGACGGAATGTGGTCCTCCGCAAGGGAATGAACGGCGGAAGAAGCGGGCGCATCTATGCGGTGGGCAGCGTTATGGGCAAGTTCTTCGAGTCGGTAAAGATCCGGGCGAGTGAGGATATCAGGGCGGATTACTGTATGAACTGTGACCTGTATACCGAAGGCCAGATCGTCATATCCGGCACAAACGGAAGCCTGATGGGCGGGACGGCATTTGCGACCAAAGGCGTCAGGGCGGAAAACATCGGTAACCATGCGGGGATCAAAACCACGGTCAAGCTGGGCATCAACGAGAAAGTGCTGCTGCAGCTGCGCGAGGCGGAAGCTTCCATAAACAGCGTGCAGCAGGAACTGAAGATCCTGCAGAATGCCTATGCAGATTTCAAAAAGAAGTATCCGGCCGAGCAGCGCAACACGATGGATGTCTTTCTGAAGATAGAGAATGCCATCTACACCAAGGAGATGGAACTGGAAAAACTTAACGATTCGAAGAAAGAGATAGAAGACGCGGTAACGCAGATGCAGGATGCCAGGGTGATCGTGTACCACACGATCTACGAGGGGGTAACCATGGATATCAACGGGATAAGCTGGACCTCTAAAATCCTGCGGGGTGTCACGATACAGAGCGTCGGCAACAGGATCATGGTTTACGCGAACAAAAGTTAAATGGATACCAGGCTTGATTGTTTAGGCAGGAGGAACTTGAAATGCAAAAAGGGTTGGTTTTGATAGTGGACGACATGCAGATGAATCGTGACATGCTGGAGGAGATCCTGGAGGATGACTACAATATCATCTGTGCGGAGGACGGTGAAGGCGCGATCACGCAGCTGGAAGAGCATAAGGATGAGCTCTCCGTGATACTGCTTGACCTTGTGATGCCCAAAAAGGACGGCTACGAGGTTTTGGCTTACATGGAGAAGCAGGGATATATAGAGAAGATTCCCGTGCTCGTCATCAGCGGCGAGAATTCCGTCAGCATCGAGAAACGCTGCTTTGAACTGGGCATATCTGACTTCATCAGGAAACCCTTCGACAATACCCTTGTGCGGAAGAGAGTACAGAACGTAGCCGAGCTGTACAGCTACAAAAAGAACCTGGAGGAGAAGATCAGGCAGCAGACGGGCACGCTGCGGACCCAGTACAGTCTGCTTCAGAAGCAGGCGAAGGAACTGGAAAAAAAGAATGAAAACATCATTGATATCCTGGGTACTGTGGTTGAGTGCCGTGATATGGAGAGCGGCGAGCATATCCAGCGTGTCAAGGGTTACACCCAGATCCTTGCCAATGAAATGATGCAGGATTATCCGGAATACGGGCTGAACGCGAAAAAAATCGCGGTGATCGTATCCGCAAGCGCCCTCCACGACATCGGAAAGATTGCGATTCCCGACCATATCCTGCTGAAGCCGGGCAGGCTGACGGCGGATGAGTACGAATATATGAAGTCCCACACCACAAGAGGGTGTGAGATCTTAAACCATATCAAGGGAGCCTGGGATGAGGAGTACGGCAAGTGCAGCTATGAGATATGCCGTCATCACCATGAGCGCTATGACGGGAAGGGGTATCCGGACGGCCTTTCCGGGGATGAGATCCCCATCTCCGCACAGCTGGTATCCATTGCGGATGTGTATGATGCCCTGGTGAACGAGCGCGTCTACAAGGATGCGGTTCCCAAGGAACAGGCTTTCCAGATGATCGTTCAGGGGGAGTGCGGCGTCTTTTCACCGAAGCTTTTGGAGGCTTTCCGCAAGGCCAGAAAAGGATTTGAGGAACTGACGGATATGTACGCGAAAAAGGCAGCAGAAAACGAATAAAAGGAGACATAACGAATGGAAAATTCATCAGCAAAAGTATATCAGGAGATCCTTGTCGTCACTTTCAAGGCAGAGGAGGAGATCGTCCGCTTTGTGGAGACCTGCAGGAAGTATGACGATGCCATTGACGTGATCTCAAGCCGGATCCACACAGATGCAAAATCGATCATGGGAATGCTGCTGGTGCCTTTGGGGGAGCCGATGGAAATCGAGTACGGCTGTTATGACGATGAAGATAACTATGCGCAGTTTAAGGCGGAAGTCATGCAGAAGTTTCAGATAGAGGTAAAGCCTGCGGCGGCAAAGAAGGAAGACGGAGCCGCAAAGGCGGATGACCAAAAGTAGTCTCCCCGGGAAGTCAACTTTTGGCGATAAGCCGTGAGAGAAGCCTTCGCATGGGGGTAAACAGGATCAGGCAGATACAAAAATTTGAGATACAGTGTATTATGTCAAAGGGAATGCCTGCCACCCACCACTCAAAGGTGCCGTGTGGCCCCAGGATAAAGAGATAGGGAATGGCGCAGAGGGCGCCGAACAAGAGCCCGAAGGCGCCGGACAGGACGCTCCAGAAAAAGGGTGACTGCTGCTTTTGAAAGAGAAGGGTGAGGAGCACCAGGACCGGCCAGGCGTAAAGGTACATGATCCACCAGAGCCCAAAGCCGTAGATACAGCCTTCCAGCAGGACAAAGACGGGAATCACCAGAAAGATCAGCTTTCCGAAGGAAAGAGTATAGAGAATCATCAAAAAGGAGACCAGTTCCACATTGGGAAGAAAGGAAAGGGCACACTTTGCCGCCTCGATGGTTGCGGTCATCATACCGATGAGCGCGATGTCTTTGGCAGTCAGAGGGTGTCCTTTCTTCATGTGGGGGTCTCCTTTTTTATTTTGGGGAAACGCTGATCAAAGCGTCTCCCGCGCTGAATTTACTTCTTAATATACGGTGTATACGATCTGGTAGGTTTCGCCGTCGTTTACGGGCTGGGAATCGATGCCGTAATTGCAGTACTCACCGTCCACATAGAAAGCCCAGTAGGAGCTATCCTTGCTGTAGTCAGCGGTCAGACCGTTCACGGTATCCACCATCATGCCATACTCTGCGGATTCGGTACCGCTGAAGGTAAGACCCTCGGTTTCCTCCATCGCCTGACGAAGATATTCGGCATCGGTGTGCACCTCATAGGTGGTTGTCTCCGCGTTGTTGTCCGTAACCTCGATGGTCAGTGTCTTTGCGCCTTCCGTCGGCTTCGGGGATGCAAAGTGATAGATGATCGCAAAGACAGCGATCAGAGCGATCACAATTACAGCGGCAACAACTGCTGTAGATTTCTTTTTGGTGTTTGCTTTTGTGTTGGACATTTTTTCTCTCCTTTTTTATCATGTGTCTGCAGCGGTTCAGAGAGGTTTTCACATCGAAAGTCTCTGAACAGTTATATTCAAACGAGGTTCAATATACCATAAACAACAGTTCTGTGCAACAGGGAAATGTGCATCAATCTTCCTCGTCTTCCTCGTCATCTGCGGAAGCCCTGACGGTGATGCCGTTCACCACCACACCGCCGTCCAGCTCGATGACAAGACACTCTCTGCCGTCGATGGTCCTTGTACCGATCAGATCCGTGCGGTCGGGATTCACCTTGATCACCACATCCGGGGTTTTGACCTCAAAGGAGCGGGTGTTCATGATGTTGCTCGCCAGCAGGGCGGTTGTCTCCCCGGCGGTCTCATCGTAGTGCTGTTCAAAGGCCGCAAGCTTTTCGTTGGATACGCCGCTGTCTGCCAGAATGGTCTTGACCTGACTCTTTTCCAGGACCAGAGGCTCCGGCTCCTCCTTGTGGGCTTCTGCCATCTCGTTAAGCTTCTCATGGATATTTTTGACCGCCTCGAGACCGCAGTCCTCGCCGAGGGTCTCCTCGATCAGGGCATGGAAGGTCTCCTTCTGGTCTCCCGCGGATAAGGGCAGAGGGCAGCCCAGCAGTTCACCGACAAAACCGTCCTTCAGCTCCTCAGAGTCCTTGGAGTAGTAGAGGGTACTGTGGATATCGCTGCTCCGGTCGGTGAAGGCGGGGAAAAGGAAGCCTGTCTCCGGCAGGGACACCACCCAGTCCCGGATGCGGTTCTGGAAAGCGTTCTCCTCGGCATTGTAGGAGAGACCGGGCTTGGAGAGCTCAACGGGGCAGATGCAGGTCAGGATATACTCATAGATCTCGTCGGAGGCATCCTCCATCTCGATGCCGTCTGAGGTTTTCCCGGGGACATCGTACACATCATGGACCACCAGGATGAGATAATTTCCCACATATTCGTAGCTTTCAATGATCTTGTCGAAGTACTCCTCCAGAAGAGCATCATCCTTTAATTTGCTGTCCCTGAGACGTAAGAGAAATTCCTGGGGACCGCCGGACTCCTCGCTCTGAAGAGGAAACTCCAGGGTCATCAGATTTTTCCCGAGAGTCCCGGACAGAGTCTTTCTGAGAATTTCAAAATATTTAAACATTTCCTCCTCGGGGAGAGCGAGAAAAGCCTGTTTGAATTCCGTCTTTTTATTTTTTTCGCCGTCCACATAACAGCCGCAGATGCGGGTGATGGAGCAGTTTTTCGGCGTGAGCAGTTTTTTGATTTCGGCAATTTCCTGTTTTGTCATAAGTACCTCTCATTCCGCTGCCGCCCGGCAGCTTTTTCCAGACATTATAGCGCAAATCTACACCCTTGTGAAGTGAATTTTCCTGTGATATAATGACCATATTCAAGGCAGTCTCGCCCGGATAGGCGGCCATCGTGAATGCGAAGCATTATAGAAAAGAAATAAGATAGGTGCAGAAACCTCGAAGCCCGATTCCGGCATTGTTTCCTTCGAGGGCATTCGGAGAACGCCGGTACTTAGATTGCGTACTTTGCAATCTTATGTACCGTTGCGTTTGGAGTGAGTGAAAACGTCCCGAGAAGGGAATGATGCCGGGGAGTGGCTGAGGTATTTACGTTTATGATATAATGACCGCGAGGGGCTATGCCCGAAAATCAAAGGAAGAGGAGAGTAAAAAAATGT
>CAYPSH010000026.1:8381-11113 GCA_964413445.1 uncultured Acetatifactor sp. | reverse complement strand
GATCTGAGCAGCGGCGGGCTGCGGCATCTTGGCGCTTATGTGTTCCAGGACTGCGCTGCCCTGACAAGCCTAAGCTTCCCGGACGGCTTCAATGAGACGGTGGAGCTGAGCACCTTTGAGGGCTGCAGCAGCCTTACGTGGATCCAGGGCGGTGATGATAGTTTCGACCTTGTGGAATCCACCACCTGTAACTTTGACTGGGATGCTTTCAAAGCAAGTGTGACAGAGAAATTTTATCTGATTGCAGACAATTACTCCAAGCTGCATACGACCTGTACGGCGAATGAGGTTTCCTTCAAGTATGATGACAGGGAAGTATATGAACTGACAAAGCAGGAGGGAGAAAACGAGGCAGATACTGTCACCTATCAGGTGGACAACAATAATACGCTGTTGGATGCAAAGTTTAACAGCGGTGCGGTAAAGACCCTGACCTTCCCGACCTATATCGGGCCCTACCATATAGAGACGATCGGTCAGGAGGCCTTTGTCAACCACTGTACGCTGGAGAAGATCACGATCCCCTACACGATCCAGAACATTGGCGCCAGAGCCTTCCAGGGCTGCCACAATCTGGCCTGTGTGTTCTTTGAGGAGAATGCTGAGGGCAAGGTGACGGCAGCAATCGGGACGGACGCCTTCCAGACACAGGAGTTTACGGGAACCCATGCGCAGTCTTGTCCCAGGAAAACGACAGCTGCAATGACAAACCAGGATGCAAGTTCCGGTCATAAAAATGAGCCTATCGTGACCCTGAGCTTTGTGGGCCCTGTGGGGTCGGATTACTCCACCGCCTACGTTTATGCGATGAGCGCCGGAGGCCGTTATAACAATTCACAGCAGGAGCTGAGCTTTATCGAATATACCAGCGGCTGGCCTACCTGCGTGACGGTCCGGTATCATTATGACAAGGCATCGGGCCAGGGCTACAGCGAACTGGTGGACTTCCCCAGCCAGGATGACCTTTATACTTATGAAACCAAGGAATATCTTACTGCCGAACAGCAGACCGCAGCAAAAGAGGCAGTGGACAGCCTGAAAAATCCCAATATAAGACTGACGGAGGATCAGCAGGATTTCATCAACGCAGCCACTGAGCTGACCATTCCCGCAGGCGTGGATGCCATTCAGGACGGTCTGGTCTACAGTAAGATCAACGGTGCGGATGAACCGGAGTTTACCATATACTGTCTGGGGCTGACTGCAATTGAAGCGGGAACCGGTGAGGCGACGACCTCCGGAAACGATGCCGCCTCGGATCTGGCTTTATATGAAAACAGTGATTTCGCGGGATGCACGAAGCTGAAGGCGTTCTACCTTCTCGGAAACACGGCATCCATCGCAGCCAACGCCTTCCAGGGGGATACCAGTCTCCAGACGGTGCAGGTGAACGGCGAGACAGTGAGCATCGGCGACCATGCTTTCCAGGATTGTGAGTCTCTGACGAGTGTTTCCCTCTCGGGAAGCGTCCAGAGCCTTGGGATAAGACCTTTTGCAGGCTGCAGCAGTCTGTCAAACGTGGACTTCCAGGACAGCACCTACTACACCTGTCAGAACTCTGTGATCTACGGGCTGACCAACGGTGCGAATACAAAGCTGGTGGAGATGCTGGAGGGACGTACCAGCAAGGTAAACGGTGACAATGACAGCCTTTCCACTGTCACCTCCATGGAAAAGGAGGCCTTTGAGGGCTCCAATGTCTCCTCCATAGATCTGTCTGCATCAGGGATCAAGGAGATACCGGAGAGAGCCTTTGCAAATACGACATCACTGTACTCTGTGCAGCTGCCTTCTGCGGCGACTGCGGAGACGGTCGACATCATGGATTATGCATTCTGGGGCAGCAATGTAAAAGAGATCAGCGGCGAACAGAATGTGCGGTGGATCACCCAGTATGGTCTGGACGGCATCGCTGTGGATCTGAACGGTAATACCACAAGCAGTACGGATTTCACCTACAATGACAAGGTGACCATCTATGCTCCGGAGGGAAGTCCTCTGAATGAGTATGCGGTTAAATTCAAGTACAAGGCAGAGACAGTAAAGGCAAAGTACTATTATACGGTAACCTTCAAGGACTGGAATGAAGAACTGGCACAGAATGAGATCGTCGACACGCAGACAGTTCTGGAGGGGGAAGGTGCAGTCGCACCCGAGCCTAAGGGCAGGACAGGTTATGTGTTCAGCGGCTGGGACGGTGATTTCTCAGAGATTTATATGGACACGGTGGTCACGGCAGTTTACGATACACCGCCCGAGGGCTACGGCCAGCACCTGGTGACCTATGTGGATTATGACGATTCCGTCTATGCTACTGAGTGGGTGGACGACGGCGGGGATGCAAAGATGAGTTTCCCTGTACCCACAAGGAAGGGCTACACCTTCACAGGCTGGAGAGGAAGTCTTACCGGGATCACTGCCGACACTACAGTTTATGCAGAGTACACGGAAGGGTATCTGGTACGTTACTTCTATTACGATGACGCGGGAGAAAAACAGCTGTTCTACTCGATCAATGTCGCCGAGGGAGGCAGCGGACCTCTTCTGGACGCACCGGTGACGAAGCCCGGCTACAGCTTCACAGGATGGCTTCCTTCCCCGTTGAATGTCACGGAGCCTACTGACACCTATGCACAGTATCTCCCGGACGGGACAACCGGAATTTATACAGTTAACTATTACAGCTACGACGGAACGCTTCTGGATTCCTACCAGGTGATGGAGGGCGGCAA
>CAYPSH010000026.1:0-8281 GCA_964413445.1 uncultured Acetatifactor sp. | reverse complement strand
TAGATCCCTCCACCGTGGTCATGGCAAGCAAGGTTTTGTCGGCAACGGTATTGACCATGCCGGCGGCTAATGTGACCGTGACAGCCAACTACAAGGCGAAGACCACTTCGACCACCTCCAGCGGCACAGGTACCAGCGGAAACTCCGGCGGTACTGCAGGCACCACGGGAACCGTCTCTAAGGGCGGAACGACAGTCGTGATCGACAAGAACGGTCTGTCCAACACAGGTGTGGTTTCCGCGACGGTAAACGGCTCCTCCGACAACTTTACCATCAAGATATCGGAGAGCAGCACCGCGACGGAGTCCATCCTGAAAGCGCTGATGGCAGAGTACGGCAGTGACCTGTCCAACATAAAATACTTCCCCATGGATATCACATTGTATGACTCCACGGGCACAAAGAAGATAACGGATACCACCGGACTTTCGGTGAGCATCACACTCCCTCTGCCGGATTCCCTGATCACCTACGCAGGAAACAATAAGGTAGCGGGTGTCGTGAACGACAAGCTGGACAAGCTTACCCCGAAGTTTACCACCATCAACGGTGTGTCCTGCATCACCTTTACGGCGGAACATTTTTCACCTTATGTGATCTATGTGGATATCAGCAATCTGTCCGCCGGGACAGTGACTGACGATACGCCGAAGACCGGTGACGGCATTCATCCCAAGTGGTTCCTTTCCATGGGACTTGCCTGCATATCCTTCGTATTGTTCATGCAGAAGGACGGCGGGAAAAAGAAGAAGGTAAAGGTTCGTGCAGCCTGACAGAGGGCTGAAGAAGGTCAAGTATGAAAAGAAGAAAGCGGCTTTGTGGTGTCATCCTGATGATTGCGGCACTGGTCATAATGACGCTTCCTGTATCGGAGGCAGATGCGGCGTCATCTGCCTCCGACTTTGTCCTGGAGGGAAGCACGCTGGTAAAGTATCGCGGCACGGATAAAAGAGTGTCGGTTCCTGATACGGTGACGGCCATCGGAGACAGCGCATTTGAAGACAATACGAATATTGAACTGGTAGTGCTTCCGAATTCCGTAAAGAAGATCGGCACTTACGCATTCTGGGGCTGTGACAACCTGGACACGGTGGTGCTCGGAAAAGGGCTCACAGCAGTGGGAGATTATGCTTTCGCGGGCTGCAAGGGCCTGACGCAGATGAGCATTCCCTCCAATGTGACTTACATCGGGATACAGGCCTTCGCGGACTGTGTCAATATGACTGATATCACGATCCCAAAGGAGACCACACAGATACACGACACGGCGTTTGACGGGTGCGCAAAGCTGACCATTCACTGCAAGGAGGGTACTGCGGCCTACAGCTACGCGCAGACCTTTTACGAAAAGCAGAAGGAAATGCCGGAGTACGAGGATGTGCCCGACTATACCGGGGACAGCACAAACGGGACTTCCTCTGATACGGTGTCGGGCAGCGACACAATCCCTTCCGTGCAGGAGCCGACTGAGCCTGACACAGACAGCAGGCTTTTGGGAAGCACACAGATAGTCGGAAACAGGGCTGTCGTCTTTTTGGACTCGGCAAGCATGAATACCGTGCAGGGCAGCGGGGCAGCAGATCTGTCCGTGAGCACACCGGGGCAGGAGGATGTCATCGAAGTGGACGGAGTACTTTCCAAGTACGCCTGTGTTGACGGCAAAATTGTGGCAGACCAGGCCTATTACAAGAGCAGCAGCCTGGATAATGTGTCCCTCCCGGAGGGCATCACACAGATCGGACAGTTTTCCTTTGCCAGGAGTTCTGTTCAGAAGATCCTGATCCCGGAGGGTGTGGAAGAGATTGATTACGGTGCCTTTTACCACTGTGACCAGCTGACTGAGGTGGAGCTGCCGGAGTCTGTGATGAATGTGGAGCCGAAGGCGTTCACTCACACAGGCTGGGTGGATCATTTCCTGCAGGATGCATCCGCGGGGGATTTCCTGATCAGCGGCGGTGTCCTTATCGCTTACCGGGGAAACAGCGAAGCCGTGACTGTCCCGGAGGGTGTCCGCGTCATTGCAGCGGAGGCTTTTTCAGATCATGGCGAGATAGAAGAGCTGGCAATGCCCCAGAGTCTCAGGGTCATCGGCGAGGCAGCCTTTGAGGGCTGCGGCGGCCTTAAGACAATATCCCTGAACCAGGGGCTTGTAAAAATAAAGGACAGGGCATTCCTGGGGACAGCAGATCCGGAAATCACAGTGCCCTCCTCTGTGCAGGAGATTGGTCTCAGAGCGCTGGAGGGTGCAACTGTTGTCTATGAAGGAGAAACGCCCCGCACTACCTATGAGACATCAGCGGGGCGCCTGTCCAATGAAAGCTTCAGAGGACTTTCCGGAACTTCCTCTGAAAAGGGCGTGACAGTGACCGGACTGGAGGGCGCACAGGCCCGCCTGGAGGGAGCGGAGAGAGAATATCAGCTTTCCATCAGTCAGGTTACGGATACGTCGGTCATGGAGACGGCATGGAACAGAACCTTCAAAGAGAGCCTGCCGGAGAATATGATCCTTTATGATATGGTGCTCACGGATGCGTCAGGGATCCCTCTGACCAAGCTTGGCACCAGGACGCTCCATGTAGTCATTCCTCTTCCCGCAGAATTTGCCGGACAGGAGGTAAAGGCCGTGAGCGTGGACCGAAACGGGCAGCTTCAGTATGTGACAGCAAAACGGGTACTCCTCCAGGGGACGGATGCGCTCCTTCTGCAGACCACACAGCCTTCCCAGACCGGTATCTACATGACCGGCGAGCCGGCTGCGGAGGAAGAAGTGGAAGAGGCAGAAGTATATCTTGAGGCGCAGGCGCAGGCTCCGGGAAAAACAGCGGCACCGGAAATCCCCCTGGCAGTAAAGATACTTGTCAGTGTGGCTTTCGGCGTAAGCGGCGTCTGGCTCATCGGAAGCACCTTTACCCGCAGAAAAGAATCTCAGGATCAGACATAAGGCATTCCTTTTGCCTGTGTACATAAAAAAAGCCTTCGCATAGGATAAAAGAAAAATGTGCGGGGCTTTTTTTTATGCAGAGGGTGAGAAGACAGGTGGAGGATACCTTTGGGGACAGCTTATGGGGCGGAAGCGGCATTACGATTGCCCTGCTTGACACGGGGGTGTGTCTCCACCCGGATCTGAAAGGGAAGATACTGGCATTTCGGGATTTCCTTGGGGGAAGAACGCATGCCTATGACGACAACGGCCACGGGACCCATATCTGCGGGATCCTCTGCGGGAGCGGCAGACTTTCCGGCGGAAACTTAAGAGGGCTTGCGCCGGGTGCGGGGCTTGTGGTCGGGAAGGTGCTGGACGAAAA
This sequence comes from uncultured Acetatifactor sp., assembly GCA_964413445.1. GTDB lineage: Bacteria > Bacillota > Clostridia > Lachnospirales > Lachnospiraceae > Acetatifactor. The sequence goes on along the minus strand of CAYPSH010000026.1, from coordinate 4,976 downwards.
GGGGGACGGTGATGCGGAGCGGATGCTTCAGGGCCTGGACTGGATCCTTTCGGTGCGGGAGCAGTATCACATCCGGATACTGAATATCTCCGTGGGCATCGGAAGCCTTGGAGAGGGAGAAAAGAAGGATGCTCTCCGCAGAAAAATGGAAGGGATCTGGGACAGCGGGATTTTAGTGGTGTGCGCGGCGGGCAACAAGGGACCGAAGGAAAATTCCATATCTTCTGTGGGGGACTTGAACAGGGTGGTCACTGTGGGCTGCCATGACGGGGAGTATTACCGAAATGATCCCGGCCGCTGTGCGCTGTATTCCGGGAGGGGCGCGGCGGAGGGCGGTGTGCGCAAGCCCGATCTGGTGGCGCCGGGGACGGCCATCCTTTCCTGCAATGCCGGATACTTCAAAAGCAGAGGAGCCGTCCGGGAAGCCTACACTGCCAAAAGCGGTACCTCCATGGCGACGCCCATCGTGTCGGCGGCAGCAGCGCTGGCCATGCAAAAATATCCTTATATGACCAATGAAATGTGCAGGCAGAAGCTCCAGTTTTCCGCGAAGGATCTGGGACTTCCCTGGAATCAGCAGGGCTGGGGGATGGTAAATGTCCGACGGCTGTTGGAATGACGGTGTAAAAAACATTGATGTATTTTACACTTTTTGTAAAAAACATTGACAGGATTCGTATGATTGTATACACTTATACAAACGTCAAGAATGCATAAAATATGGCAAAAAAGCCAGGGGAGGAGTGCTGCTTTATGATAGAGAGTGATACGTTCCAGAACCGTCCCGTCACAATGAACCAGAAGAATAATCTTCTGGAAATTGAGGAGCATATGTATATATTGGACGATGTGGAAAAGCCCAATGTATTCCGCAATATGTTTCCCTATTCGGAGATACCCAAAATCCCTTTCAATGACAGAATCGTTCCGCATAATATGCCGAAGGACATCTGGATCACCGACACCACTTTCCGTGACGGGCAGCAGTCCAGAGCCCCCTACACCACGGAGCAGATCGTGACGATCTATGACTATCTGCATAAGCTGGGCGGTCCTAACGGCATGATCCGCGCCAGCGAATTCTTCCTCTACAGCAAGAAGGACAGGGACGCGGTCTACAAGTGCATGGAGCGCGGCTATGATTATCCGGAGGTCACCAGCTGGATCCGCGCCAGCAAGGAGGATTTCAAGCTGGTGAAGGAGATCGGCATGCAGGAGACCGGCATTCTGGTCAGCTGCTCCGACTACCATATCTTTCTGAAGCTGAAGATGACCAGGCGGCAGGCCATGGATCACTACCTGAGCGTGATCAGGGAGTGCCTGGAGGAGGGCATCAGTCCCAGGTGTCATCTGGAGGATATCACAAGGGCGGATATCTACGGCTATGTGGTGCCGTTCTGTCTGGAACTGATGAAGCTGATGGACGAGTACAAGATCCCCATCAAGATCCGTGCCTGCGATACCATGGGTTACGGCGTGAACTTCCCCGGCGCGGTTATCCCCAGAAGTGTGCAGGGTATCATCTATGCCATCCATACCCATGCAGGCGTACCCCACGAGCTGATCGAGTGGCACGGGCACAATGACTTTTACAAGGCGGTTGCCAATTCCACCACCGCATGGCTCTACGGCTGCTCCGGGGTGAACACTTCCCTCTTCGGCATCGGAGAAAGAACGGGAAACACGCCTCTGGAGGCGATGGTGTTTGAATATGCCCAGCTCAAGGGCGACTTAAACGGCATGGATACCACGGTGATCACCGAGCTTGCGGAGTACTATGAGAAGGAGATCGGCTATCAGATCCCGCCCAGGACTCCCTTTGTGGGCAAGAACTTCAATGTGACCAGAGCGGGCATCCACGCGGACGGGCTGCTGAAAAACGAAGAGATCTACAATATCTTCGACACGGAGAAGTTCCTGAAGAGGCCGGTGCTCTGCGCGGTGTCCAATACTTCGGGACTCGCCGGCATTGCCCATTGGATCAATACCTACTACAAGCTCCAGGGAGACCAACAGGTGGAAAAGAATTCCGAGCTTGTAAAGGAGATCAAAAAGTGGGTGGATGAGGAGTATGCGGGCGGACGTGTCACCGTCATGACGGACGAGGAGATCGTGGGCTGCCTGGACCGCGTGTGCAGGGAGAAGAATATCACGCTGGTACATTGATCATGCCACATATAAGCAATACGGGAGCAACAGGATGAGTAATTATGATGTAAAACAGGAAGTCACGGACAAGTATTCTCTGCGGGGCAGAGTCTTCAGCAGGCTCAGAGAGGATATCCTGAGCGGAAAATATGAGGAACATGAGGAGTTAAAGGAGGTTGCCATCGGAGAGGAGATGGGAGTCAGCCGCACCCCTGTCAGGGAGGCCTTCAGACAGCTGGAGCTGGAGGGGCTGATCCAGATCATCCCCAACAAGGGAGCCTATGTGACGGGTATCACGGAGAAGGATGTGAAGGACATTTACATGATCCGTTCTCTGCTGGAGGGACTGTGTGCCCGCTGGGCGACGGAACATATCACCGCAGAGCAGATGGACGAGATGGAGGAAAATGTTTATCTGGCGGACTTCCATGCAAAGAAGGGGCATCTGGAGCAGCTGGCCGAGCTGGACAACCGGTTCCATGACATCATGTATGAGGCCTGTGACAGCAAGATCCTGGAACATCAGCTGAAGGATTTTCACTCCTACGTGCTGCGGGTGAGAAGAAAGACTCTGGCCAACGAAAACAGGGGGCCAAAGTCAAACGAGGAGCACAGGGCGATCTGCGAGGCGATCAAGGCGGGCAACGCGGACCTTGCGGAGAAGCTTGCGCATCAGCACATGATAAACGCCTATGACAACATGGTGAAGAACGGGCTTCACGAGGCATATGAGAAGGCCGGAATAAGCGAAAAATAAAAAGCTGCTGGAGCGGCGGAATGTGAGGGACTATGGAAAAGATTAAGATGACGACTCCCCTGGTGGAGATGGACGGAGACGAGATGACCAGGATACTCTGGCAGATGATCAAGGAGGAGCTGCTGCTCCCCTACATTGATCTGAAGACAGAATATTATGATCTGGGCCTGGAAAACCGCAATGCCACGGATGACAAGGTGACTGTGGATTCCGCGAATGCCACTTTAAAGTACGGTGTGGCCGTAAAGTGCGCCACCATCACTCCCAACGCGGCCCGGATGACGGAGTACGATCTGAAGGAGATGTGGAAGAGCCCCAACGGGACCATCCGCGCCATCCTGGACGGCACCGTGTTCCGTGCGCCGATCCTGATCAAGGGGATCGTCCCTTATGTGAAAAACTGGACGAAGCCCATCACCATCGCCAGACATGCTTACGGGGATGTGTATAAAAACGCGGAGATCAAGGTGCCCGGACCCGGAAAGGCCGAGCTTGTCTTTACCGCTGCGGACGGCACTGTAACAAGGGAACTGATCCATGAGTTTGACGGTGCCGGTGTGATCCAGGGCATCCACAACACAGAGAAATCCATCTCCAGCTTTGCCAGAGCGTGCTTTAATTACGCTGTGGACACAAAGCAGGATCTGTGGTTTTCCTCCAAGGATACGATCTCCAAAAAATACGACCACACGTTTAAGGATATTTTTCAGGACATTTATGACAGGGAGTACAGTGAGAAGTTCAGGGAACTGGGCATCACCTATTTCTATACGCTGATCGACGATGCGGTTGCGAGAGTGATCCGCTCGGAAGGCGGCTTTATCTGGGCCTGCAAGAATTATGATGGGGATGTCATGTCTGATATGGTGGCCACGGCCTACGGCGATCTGTCCATGATGACTTCCGTTCTGGTCTCCCCGAGCGGTGCCTACGAGTATGAGGCTGCCCACGGAACCGTACAGCGCCACTACTATAAGCACTTAAAAGGAGAGGAAACCTCCACCAATTCCATCGCAACGATCTTTGCCTGGACCGGAGCCCTGAAGAAAAGGGGAGAGCTGGACGGCATAGGAGAGCTTTCCGATTTCGCCGAAAAGCTGGAGAAAGCCTGCATCAAAACCGTGGAGGACGGCAAGATGACAAAGAGCCTGTCCTTAATCTCCACCTGTGAGAATCCGACTGTCCTGAACAGCCTGGAGTTTATCAAAGCGATCCGGGAGACATTGGAAGGTCTCCTGTAAATGTAAACCGGGAGGTGCCGGCCGCGGATCAATCCGTGGCCAGCACCTCCCATTCTTCGTACAGTCCCTCCAGCTCCTTCGACAGGGCGGCCTGCTCTTTTGCAAGGGTCTGGAGCTTTGCCACCTGCGTGCCGTTTGCAGGGTCTGAGAGTTCCTTATCGATCTCCGAAAGCCGTCCCTCCAGGACGGCAATTTTTTGCTCACATTTTTTCAGATCGTTCTCTTTTTTCCGGAGCTTTGCCTGTTCTTCCTTCTGGGCCTTCCAGTTCTGTCTGGTCTCTGAGCCGGACGGGACCGTCTCCTGACCGTCAGCGGAGGAAGCGCAGGCGGCATTCTTGGAGTTCTCCGAAGCTTCCCTGTCGAGGGCAGCCATGACAGTGTCGCGCTTTTCCAGATAGTAGTCGTAGTTCCCGCCATAGTTTACAAAGCGGTGGGCGGTCAGATCCAGAATGCGGTGAGCCGTCCGGTTGATGAAGTAACGGTCGTGGGACACATAGAGGACAGTGCCCTCGTAGCTGTTGATGGCGTCCTCCAGAATCTCCTTTGACATGATGTCCAGATGGTTTGTGGGCTCGTCCAGGATGAGGAAATTGGCGTTGCCCAGCATCAGCTTCGCAAGGGATACCCTGCCTCTCTCTCCGCCGCTTAGATCCTGGATGCGCTTGAACACATCCTCGCCGGTAAAGAGAAAGGCGGCAAGGGTGTTGCGGATCTGGGTGTTGGTGAGGGTTGGGTAGTCATCAGAAATCTCCTCAAAAAGAGTCTTGTCCGGGTGGAGCACATGGTGCTCCTGGTCGTAGTAGCCGATCTCCACATTGGAGCCCAGACGG
>CAYPSH010000025.1:0-11166 GCA_964413445.1 uncultured Acetatifactor sp. | reverse complement strand
TACACCGCGCCAAAATCTGGGAGATCGGATTCTATGCCTGCAACAACCTGTCCACCAACTTTTACATGCTGCTGATGGGCTCCATTTCCTATTACCTCATCGGCATTGTGGGCGTTGCCAGCGTGCTGGCGGGCTCCATCGTCACGATCATGCGTATCTGGGACGGCGTCACCGATCCCTTCGTGGGTATGATCGTGGACCGCACAAACACCAAATTCGGCAAGAACCGGCCGTTCATTGTGCTGGGCAACCTGATCCTGTTCGTGATGAGCTTCTGCATGTTCCGCCTGCTTCCGGTGATCCCCACCGGCGGACGGTTTGTGGCCTTTCTCATCATGTATATGCTCTACATCATCGGCTACACCTTCCAGTGCGTGGTGACCAAGTCCGCTCAGCCCTGTCTTACCAACGACCCGGCGCAGCGCCCCATGTTTGCCATGTTTGACTCCGTGTATGCGATCGTGGGAATGAGCTTCTGGTATCCCATGTACTTATCCGGTACCCTGATCCCGAACTACACGCTGAACATGTCTCAGCATGCGGATAAGATCAATGCGCTGATCGCCCAGAACCCGAGCCTTGAAAAGACATTGACTACCAACAGTGACGGACTCACCCTCTTAAACGGCTTCTACAATCCGGAGATGTGGACCCACTTCCAGCTGGTGATAGCCGCAATTTCCGCAGTCCTGGCAATCCTTGCGATCATCGGCCTGTGGAGAAAGGACCGCCCCGAGTATTTCGGCACCGGCGGCGTGCAGCCCAAGGTGGGCGTCAAGGATTACGCCGATGTGCTGGCACACAACCGCGGCATCCAGATGCTGATCGTGGCTGCCTCCTCCGACAAGCTCTGCTTAAGCACCAAGACCAACACGGCAGTTATGGCAGTTCTGTACGGCGTTATCTTCGGAAACTATGCCCTCTACAGCTCCAACTCCGCCATCGTTGCCATCCCTACCCTGATCCTGACTCTGGTGGCCTTCAACAAGATCGCCTGCAAGCTGGGACAGAAGAAGTGTCTGATCGTGGGTACCTGGGGCTCCCTCACCTGTGCAGCTCTTATGACGATCATGATCCTGGTCGGAGCGCAGAGGAACCTGATGCTCCTGCCGGGCTTCAGCCTGACAAAGTTCAGCACCTATGCCTCCCTGTTCAGCCCCTCCAGCTGGAGTTTCTTCGGCCTTCTCTGGATCATCATCGGCGTGGTGATGGGTATGTTCAACAATATGACCTCCAATATTGTAATCCCCATGACCGCAGACTGTACCGACTACGAGGTGTACCGCTCCGGCCGCTATGTGCCCGGAATGATGGGAACCCTGTTCAGCTTCGTGGATAAGCTGGTATCCTCTCTGGCAGCCACCATCGTTGCGTTGGTTTTCTCTGCAGTAGGCTTCTCACAGGCCCTGCCCACCAACGACAGCCCTTACAGCACAGGACTTCTGTGGGCGACGATCTTCTGCTTCATCTTCATGCCTGTGTTCGGCTGGATATGCAATGTGGTAGCTATGAAGTTCTATCCGCTGTCCAAGGAAAAGATGGAAGAGATCCAGGACGAGATCGCACGCATCAAGGCAGAGGCACAGAAAGCCTGAGCCCCGGTGCCATCCGATATCTGATCTGTAAGGCCCGGATTTCGGTCGGTCATCTGACCGGATTAAAATACATACCCTCTGCGGGTCCTGCCGCGGAGGGTATGATGCTATTATGGGAAATTTACTGATAAGATAGTAACAATACAGCAGACACACAGGAAACGGAGTGGGAAAGGAAGGGGAGTACATATGGCAAAGGGAAAATATCGGAACAAACGTCTTGCCGCACAGGGGAGCGCAAAGGCGGATGCCGCAGAAAGCGCCGAAACCTGGGCTCTTGCCGAGGAGCAGATGTCGCACGCCGAGGGCGCGGCCGCCCTGGTCGACCTGGACTTTGCCGATCAGGCTGCCAGAAATGCCGCGGGAAAAGAAGAGAAGACCTACGGCATCTGGGGACCGATCTGGAAGTTCTTGAAGTGGTATGACGCGAAGAAGGGTATCCATACCTTTAAGAAAAAGAATTATCTCCTCTTCATGCTTTTCCTGGGCTGGATGGGCGGTCACCGCTACTACCAGGGGAGAAGGATCCTGGGGCTTGTCTACACCGCCTTCTGCTGGACCGGTATCCCTCTGATCTTATGTGTGACCGATTTCATGGAGATCATCCCCAGAAAGGCGGATGAAAACGGGATGGTAACGCTGTAGACTGCGGCTGTCCTGACTCAATCGTAGATCGGCGGCAGGCTCAGGTGGTGCTTGTCGAAGATCCGGTTGAAGAGATAGGAATTGAGATATGCCGACAGACCCGGGGCGATGAGCAGCAGGGGCCAGAAGAGGAAGAGGCCGATGCCGAAGATGCCGGCAGTCACCAGGATGACGGACAGAAGCGGCAGAAAATTGCGCAGGCTTAAGGCAAAATTCATTTTCAGGATCGCCTTGTCCGTGTTCTCGCACCTGGCCAGAAAGGGAAAGAGAAAGGCCAGGTTCAGCAGATAGAGGATCGCCGCGATGCCGAAGGTGGGCAGTAAAATGACAGTGGAGGTGTCTCCGCTGTTGAGACACCAGTACAGGTCGGCGGCCAGCACGGCTCCGATGGCCAGAAACAAAAGGGTAAGTCTGGCAGCCTGTTTGAAATTGGCTTTAAAGGCCTGCACAAAGGAGCGGCAGGTGTAGCCCTCCAGATTGCGGGTCATCTTTAATGTCACGTAGTACATGGCGGTGGTGCCGCAGCCCGCTGTGAAGACCGGCAGGCAGGAAAGATACCACAATACGGACAACAGGAACATATCCGCGATGTTTCCGATAAAGCGCCACACGGGGTTGTCAAGGTTGAATAACTGTTTCATCAGGTTCTCCGTTCTGTTCAAAAAAATGATTTTTTGACTGTTTCCGGAAGGTTCTGGGCGAAACGCCGTTGATATGCCGGAAGCAGTCCTTGAAATAATTGCTGCTGTTGAAGCCGCAGTTGAAAGCTATTTTCGTGATGGAATCATCTGTGGTCAGGAGCATCTGACAGGCCTGGCGGATACGGATGGAGTTCGTATATTCCTTGAAGGTCGACCCGGTTGCCTGCTTGAATTTGCGGGACAGGTAGGTGGGGGTCAGATTGATCCGCGCGGCCACATCCTCCAGGGTGAGCGGCATGGAAAAGTTTTCGGCGATGTACTGCAGGGCATCCTCGATATCGTCGCTGACGCAGCTGCCCTCCTGAAGCTGCTCATGGACGAAGATACCGTTTCTGCAAAGGGTCAGGAGCAGGGTCATCAGATGCAGCTGCAAAAGTTCCGGGGAATACCGGTCTGGAATATTGTTTTCCTCCAGCATGGTGTTCAAAAGCATCTCCACATGCGCCTTCCCCTGCTTTACCAGGATCACTTTTCCGGAGTGGGAGAGATTGTCGTAGAGCTCGGCGTGGCCATTCTGAAACCCTTCGGGAAGGACGTCCGGCGTACAGTAAACCACGATCCTTTCGCAGGGGACGAGCCCCTCATAGCTGGTGGAATGAGAGACACCGGGCAAAACGATAAAAAGATCTCCGGCCGAAAGGTGATAGTGGCGATTGTTTAAATAATAGATACAGCTTCCGCTTTTTAAATAAAAAATCTCGTAATAATCGTGCAGATGCTCGTAGGTCATGGCAAAGCCCGGAACCCGGATCTGCCGTTCCACATAAATCCCGTCATTCTGATCTTCTGTGTACATCATATGATCCCCTTTGATCATTCGCAATCCGCTGCGCGGCTTTTACTGTGAATAGACAAAATATACAAAGTATATAAAGACATACAAATGAATACTGTTCAATTATAACATGATAAAATACATACAACAAGTGAATCACGGGTCAATTTTTTGAAAAAAGATAAAAAATCGGTGGTTTTTTTGAAAAACACATATTTATTTAGTATTATTGGAAAAACAGGAGAGATAAAATAAATACAGAAGTGATGCAAAAGGGCATTGCAACAAAAAAGCAAAGGAGAGGTATGTTTATGAGGAGAAAGTTATTGGCAGTTTTGTTGTCGGCAACTATGGTCTTAGGCATGTCGGCGTGTGGAAGCAGTTCAGATCAGGGGTCGGAGACTCCGGCAAGCTCAGAGGCAAGTTCTGCGGCAAGCAGTGAAGCGGTAAGCCAGGCGTCCTCGGAGGAGACTGTTTCTTCGGAGGCACAGGCGGAAGAGGAGCCCATCACCCTGCGCATGGCATGGTGGGGTTCTCAGACGAGACATGACATCACAACCCAGGTCATCAACATGTACATGGAAGAGCATCCGAACATTACCATCGAGTATGAGTTTTATTCCTTTGATGATTATTTTACAAAGCTGAAGACTCTGGTGGCATCGGATCAGGTTTGGGATATCTTCCAGCTGGGCGGAAACTTCCCTATGTATATGGATAAGATCTACTATCTGAACGAGTTCATCGACTCCGGTGTTGTGGATGTCTCCGATATCCCCGAGGCTTATCTGCAGATCACCCAGGATACGGAAGGAAACCAGATCGGTCTTTCCAACGGCCTGAATACATACGGTATCGCATATGATGTGGATATGTTCAACGAGGCAGGAATTGCACTTCCCGATGAGACATGGACATGGGATGATTATGCAGACGCTGCAATGAAGATCAAGGAGACCACAGGACATTACGGTTCCTCCGGATTTACTTCCTCCGACTTTATCGCAGGCTGCTCCACCTATATCGGACAGCAGGGCAGTGTAGGCCAGTATTCCTTCTTTAATCTGGATCTGACGGGCATGGGCTTCGACGATCCTTCCATGCTGGAGGGCTATATCCAGATGAGAGCTGACCTGATCAAGGCAGGTGCTTCCCCCGATGCAGGCGCTGAGATGGAGATCACAAACATCGAGAACGACTTCCTGGTGACAGGAGAGGCAGGAATGACCTGGGTAGCTGTAAACCAGTTCCCGACCATTTATGACATCTGTGCGGAGGAGGGAAGAACCCTTGCACTGGCTCCTCTGCCCCGTGTGACATCAGACGGTCCCTCCGGTGCAGTGATCCAGTCCTCCCAGATGCTCTGCGTATCTCAGGACAGCGAGCACAAGGAAGCTGCAGCAGCATTCATCAGCTGGTTCCAGAACAGCGTAGAGTGCAACAACGTACTGCAGGGTGAGAGAGGTATCCCCATCAACAATACGGTTCGTGATGCCTTAAAGGAAAACCTGACAGAAGGTCAGCAGATCATGTATGATTTCGTTGATCTGGTTGGTACCTTTGAAGTACCTGAGAAGGTGAACGTGCTCAGCCCTGACGGACAGGATGAGGTAGTTGACAAGTACCGCAACTACTTGCAGCAGGTGGCTACAGGAGAGATCACGGCGGCGGAAGCGGCACAGAAGACATATGAGGATGCGGAGGCAATCTTCAGCAACTAAGATGTCTGCGGTATCCTGAAAACTTTAAATTGTGAGTACAGAGTGTTTCCCCGGCGTTGGAGACAGCGCCGGGGAATATCTTATATTGAGGAGGAGCCGGCATGAAAGAAAATGCAAAAACGGCGAAGACATCCGGGTGGAGGAAATTCCGGTACAGCGATATGACAGTGGGACACGTGTTCGCGTCGCCCTTTATCTTCGGCTTTATCTGTTTTTCCCTGATCCCTATCCTGACCTCGTTCTACTATGCCTTTACCGATTATTCCATGGGATCAAAGTCGGTCACCTGGATCGGAGGGAAAAACTTCGCCCAGCTTCTGACAGATGATATTTTTTTGAAATCATTGGGAATCACACTGAAATACGTATTTATATCGGTGCCGCTAAAGCTTGCCTTTGCGCTCTTTGTGGCATTTCTGCTGACGAGGAAGAGCAAGCTGGTGACGCTCTACCGCTCCCTGTATTACGTTCCCTCTCTGGTGGGCGGAAGTGTTGCGGTGGCTCTGGTCTGGAAGCAGCTGTTTGCCAGAAAAGGTCTTTTCAACTCCATATTGTCCGAGATGGGGCTTAACACCATCAACTGGTTCGGAGATGAAAAGCTGGCGCTTTACCCGCTGATCCTGATGAGTGTGTGGCAGTTCGGTTCCTCTATGATCATCTTTGCGGCGGGCTTAAAGGAAATCCCCACCACCTACTACGAGGCGGCAGAGATCGACGGAGCCAACGGCTTCCAGAGGTTCTTTAAGATTACTCTTCCCTGCCTGTCACCCATCATCCTCTACAACCTGGTCATGCAGACGATCTCCGCCTTCATGGCATTCACACAGGCTTTCATCATCACAGCGGGCGGTCCCAACAACGCGACCATGATGTACGCACTGTATGTTTACAACCAGGCATTTAAGTACAACAACATGGGCTATGCCTGCGCCATGAGCTGGTTCATGCTTGTGGTCATGAGCATCATCACGCTGGTCATCTTCAAGAGCTCCAAGATGTGGGTGTTCAGCGAGTCCGGGGATTAAGGAGGAGAGCGCATGAGTGTAAAACACAAAATCCAAAAGTTCCTTTACCATTTTTTCGTAATTGCATTCGGCATCGTTATGATCTATCCCGTGCTGTGGATGATCAGCGGCTCCTTCAAGGATAATTCGGAGATCCTCCGCGGTACACTGCGCCTGATCCCGCAGAACCTGAAAGCCAGCAATTACTCCACCGGCTGGAAGGGCTTCTCCGGCATCACCTTCGGAACCTTCTTCAAAAACTCGTTCTGGATCACGGCGGTGGCTACCTTCGGAACGGTCATCAGCTCAGCGCTGGTTGCCTATGCTCTCTCCAGGGTCCGTTTCAGGGGAAGAAAGTTCTGGTTTACCTGTATGCTGGCGACCATGATGCTGCCCGGGCAGGTCATCATGATCCCCACCTTCTTAATCTGGTATAACCTGGGACTGAACAACACCTATGTGCCGCTGATCCTGCCTTACTTCTGCGGCCAGGCGTTCTTCATCTACCAGATGATGCAGTTTATGGCGGGAATCCCGAGGGAACTGGACGAGGCGGCGACCATTGACGGGTGCAGCAAATACTCCATCTTCACACATATCATTGTGCCGCTTTTAAAGCCCTCTATCGTGACCACAGTCATCATCCAGTTTTACTGGAAGTGGGATGACTACATGGGACCGCTGCTCTACCTGAGCAAGCCGAAGTCTTACACGGCTTCCCTCGCCATCAAGATGTTTGCGGATACGGCATCCACCACCGATTACGGCGCCATGTTTGCCATGTCAACGCTGTCGCTGATCCCGGTGTTTTTGATCTTCCTGTTCTTTAACAGATATCTGGTGGAAGGCATCGGCACAAGCGGACTGAAGGGATAAGAAGGAACTGCTGTGATAACTTGTGACAGTTCCCGGGACAGTGTCCCGGATTTTCAGGAAAAAGGAAAAAAGGAAGACGACATGATACAGAATCCGATCTTAAAGGGGTTTTGCCCTGACCCCAGCATCATCAGGGCCGGGGAGGACTACTACATAGCCACCTCCACCTTTGAGTGGTGGCCGGGCGTCAGACTGTTTCATTCGAGGGATCTGCAGCACTGGGAGCAGATCCCTTCTCCTCTGTGCAGGGAAAGCCAGTTGAACCTTGTGGGAGATCCCACATCGGGCGGTGTGTGGGCCCCCTGCTTAAGCTATGACGGGGAGAGATACTTTCTGGTCTACACGGATGTCAAGACCAAGAAGGGAAGATACTACAACACACACAACTATCTGGTGTACACGGATGACATCTATGGGGAATGGTCGGAGCCCGTCTATTTGAACAGCATCGGCTTTGATCCCTCCCTGTTCCACGACACCGACGGGCGGAAGTACCTGATCAATATGGTGAACGGCTTCAAGGGTGTTCTGGTGCAGGAGCTTGACAGCAGCTTTCATCTTACGGGCGAGCGGAAGAAGGTGTACGCAGGCTCCGGCATCGGATGCACAGAGGGTCCCCACATGTACCATATCGGCGACTGGTATTACCTGATCGTTGCGGAGGGCGGGACCGGCTATGACCACTGCGTCACCATGGCCCGGGCAAAAAGCATATGGGGTCCCTTTGAGACGGCTCCCGAAAACCCCATCCTGACCTCAGACAGGGAGGACAAGAATGCCCTGCAGAAATGCGGGCATGCAGACATTGTGGAAACGCCGTCCGGGGAATGGTATATGGTCCATCTCTGCTCCAGACCCTTAAACGGACAGAGGTGGTGTACCCTGGGGCGGGAGACGGCCATCCAGAAAATGATCTGGGATGAGGACGGGTGGCTTCGGTTAAAGTCCGGCGGAAAGTTTGCGGAAGCCGTGACTGAGTCGCCCGCGGGCAGCCCTTTGGAAAATCAGGAGGACGCCTCCGGGGGCTTTTTCGATGATTTCACCGGGAAGAGCCTGTCTGTCAGATACAATTCTCCCAGAGCGGATTACCATACCTTCGCAGACCTGGAGGCAAGAAAAGGGTATCTTCGGATAACAGGCAGGGAATCCATGAATTCCCTGCATCATGTATCGCTCCTGGCAGTCCGCCAGCAGACGGTAAGCTGTACGGCGGAGACGGTCATGGAGTTTGAGCCGGCATATCCGGAGCAGCTGGCGGGCCTGGCCTATATGTACGATGCCATGAATTTTTATATTCTGGGGAAGACTGCTCTGGACAATGGGGAGACAGTACTGACACTGATAAAAAGTGACGGAGGTGTCATAACAGATGAGATCCTCCCTGTACCGGTTCCGGAGAAGGGAGAGATCAGGCTTCGCGCACAGCTGACAGAGGACGGGACGGGCGTGTCTTTCCTGTACTCCTTCGGGGAGGAGATCTGGCAGCAGGCAGGAGGGATCTTCTCTACAGAGATCCTGACGGACGAACACTGCAGAGGCTTCACCGGAGCCCACTTCGGCATGTATGTACACGATATGACAGGACTGTCATGTACGGCGGACTTTGCCTGTTTTGCCGTGCGGGAACAAAAAAAGTAAAGAGATAAGAGCAGACAGCACAAAAAAGGAGGTAAGCAGATGCGGTATTGCAATGATCATGTGGAGGACATCCAGATAGCATATATCGGAGGCGGTTCCCGCGGCTGGGCGTGGACCTTTATGACTGACCTGGCTATGGAGGAGCAGATTTCCGGAACGATCCGTCTCTATGACATTGACCATGAGGCGGCAAGAGCCAATGAGATCATCGGCAACGGGCTTATGAAGAGGGAGGATGTCCGCGGAAAATGGGATTTCAAGGTGATCGACAGCTTAAAGGAGGCTCTGACCGGGGCGGATTTTGTTGTCATCTCCATTTTGCCCAAGACCTTTGACGAGATGGAAGTGGATGTACATATGCCTGAGAGACTGGGCATTTATCAGTCTGTCGGCGACACGGCGGGCCCCGGCGGTATGATGCGTGCGCTCCGCACCCTGCCTGTCTATGCGGAGTTTGCAAATGCCATCAGAGAGAATTGCCCCAAAGCCTGGGTGATCAACTATACAAACCCCATGTCCCTGTGCGTGAAGACCCTGTATCAGGTATTCCCCGGGATCAAGGCATTCGGCTGCTGTCATGAGGTGTTCGGCACGCAGAAGGTGCTTGCCGGCATTGCAAAGAAGGAGCTTGGCATAGAGGAGGAGATCGACAGAAAAGAAATCCATGTCAATGTCCTGGGGATCAATCACTTTACCTGGTTTGATTATGCGAGCTACAAGGGATATGATCTGTTCCCGATATACAGAAGCTACATCGAAAAGCACTTCGAGGAGGGCTATGAGGAAAAGGAGAAACACTGGATGAATTCCTCCTTCGCGTGCGCCCACAGAGTGAAGATGGACCTGTTTAAACGCTATGGTCTGATCGCTGCGGCGGGGGACCGTCATCTGGTGGAGTTTATGCCGGGAGAGGAATATCTGAAGGATCCGGAGACTGTAAAGAGCTGGAAGTTTGGCCTGACCACTGTGCAGTGGAGGAAGGAGGATCTGCAGAAACGTCTGGAACGCTCCAAAAAGCTGGTCAGCGGAGAGGAGCAGATCGACCTGAAGCCTACCGGCGAGGAGGGGATCCTGCTCATCAAAGCCCTCTGCGGCCTGGGAAGAGTGATCAGCAATGTGAATATTCCGAACACAGGACATCAGATCCCCAATCTGCCTGAGACGGCAGTGGTGGAGACAAACGCCGTGTTCGACAGAGATGACATCCGTCCCGTTTATGCGGGAAAGCTCCCCGAGAATGTACGCGGGCTGATCCTGCCCCATGTGGAGAACCATGAGCGGATCATGAAGGCGGCGTTAGGCGGAAACAAAGATGTGGATCTGGTTGTGGAGGCCTTTATGAATGATCCTCTGGTGAAGGGAAGAGCGTCGGAAGCGGATGTGAGAAAGCTGGTGGAGGACATGATGAAGGCAACGCTCTAATTTGTCGACTGCCGTTTGAACGAAAATCCGCACTTGCCGTCGAACCCTCGAAAGTTGACGATGAAAAAACCTGTAATCATGAGAATATCTGATCTATAATAGCGTTATACAAAAGCCGGAGCGGTATCCTGCGCGATCAGAGTTTACAAGAAAAAGAGGTGCGGTTATGTTTGAGGTGTTCGGAGAAGAAAAGGTGATTACGGCATGTATGCTGGCCAGCATGGCCTTAAGTATTTTTGTGAGAGTTTTTCTGGGAGGACTCTACAGAAATATGATACGAGAGACAGACAATATGGCGACGACGGAAAATCGATTTCTCAAACAGTGTAAGATGAAATTTCAAAACTGTTTTGAGCTGTGCGGCAGAGTCTCCAATATTCCCGTGTTTGTGGACCGGTCTTTGAACCGCCTGTCGTTTGGCCCCCTCTCGTTTGAGATGCTGTACCATTTTTCCGGACAGGCAATGCTTTTGTCGGTCTTCTTCTCCGGCCTGGGTGTCCTGAGGAGTATCATTAGAGGCGGGACACTGGGAGACATCCTTCCCTTTTATATTGTGAGTTTTCTGGGACTGTATCTGTATTTTTCCGTGTCGACAGCAGTAGACATCCGGGGCAAGAGACAGGTTCTGAAGATAAATCTGGTGGACTATCTGGAGAACCATCTCTCCCCCCGGATCAATGTGACCAGGCAGGATATGGAAATGCTTTACGGGGAGAGCCGGACGGAGAGGGAGAAAAGGATCCCGGGAACGGACGCCGAGACCGGGAAAGCGGAAGGAAACGGCAAGGC
>CAYPSH010000024.1:0-11195 GCA_964413445.1 uncultured Acetatifactor sp. | reverse complement strand
AATTCCCTACGATAAACAGTATTACGATTCAGGAGGTATTTTATGTCCATCAAAGTATTGCAAAACGGCAGATTGTTTCAGCTGCAGACAGCAGACAGCACTTATCAGATGTATGCGGACGCAACAGGTATTTTACTGCATACCTACTACGGGAGAAAGGTTGCAGAAGAGAATCTGGTGGATCTGATCTATAAGGCGGATGTGGGTTTTTCCGGAAACCCTGCGGAGGCCGGTAACGACAGGACCTATTCTCTGGACTGCCTGCCCCAGGAGCTTCCCTCCAGCGGTGTGGGAGACTACCGGGATGACATGGTCCGCCTGCAGCACGCAGACGGCAGCTTCGCCGCGGATTTCCGCTTTGCGGGATATGAGATCCTTCCCGGCTCCTACAAGGTTCCGGGTATGCCGGCTCTCTATGACACGGAGGACGATGCGGGTGAGACTCTTGTCATCACTATGAGAGAAGTGTCCTCGGAGGTGATCGTGCGCCTGTACTACGGCGTTTTTGAACAGAACAATATCATTACCAGGGCGGTGCGCGTGGAGAACCACGGAAAAGCAGATGTGGTTCTGGACCGGTGCCTTTCCTGCTGTCTGGACTTTCAGTACGGAGAGTATGATGTGATGACTTTCTATGGCAGACATGCCATGGAGCGCAGTGTGGAGAGAAGCCATGTGGTGCATGCAAAGCAGGAGGTCGGGAGCATCCGGGGTACCTCCAGCCATCAGTACAATCCCACAATGATCCTGTGCAGCCCGGAGACCAGCGAGGATTACGGGGACTGCTGGGGATTCTGCCTTGCGTACAGCAGCAATTTCCTGGCTTCCGCACAGAAGGACCAGAGGAACCAGACAAGAGTCCTGATGGGAATCCATGACAGACAGTTTTCCTTCCGCCTGAAGGAGGGGGATGCCTTTGACGCACCCCAGGTGATCTTAAGCTTCTCCGACAAAGGCTTTTCCAAACTGTCCCATCAGTATCACAATATTCTGAGAAAGCATATGTGCAGGGGGAAATTCAAGAACGCAAAACGTCCTGTGCTGATCAATAACTGGGAGGCAACTTATTTTAACTTCGATGAGGAAAAGCTGCTGCAGATCGCAAGGCAGGCCGCGGAGCTGGGCATTGAAATGCTGGTTTTGGACGACGGCTGGTTCGGAAAGAGAGACGATGACAACAGCGGACTCGGGGACTGGTATGTCAATGAAAAGAAGCTGGGCGGCGGCCTGAAGCAGCTCGGGGATAAGATCAATGCCATGGGGATGAAGTTCGGCCTGTGGGTGGAGCCGGAGATGATCTCCGAGGACAGTGACCTGTACCGGGCACATCCCGACTGGGCGCTGACCATACCCGGGAGACATCCCAACAGAAGCAGAAACCAGCTTGTCCTGGATATGAGCAGGAAAGAGGTCAGGGACTACCTGCTGGACAGACTCACCCAGATCCTCACCAGTGCGCCCATCGATTATGTGAAGTGGGATATGAACCGGAGCATCTGTGATATTTACAGTCATTCCAATGTCAATAACGGAGAGATTTACCATCGCCAGATGCTGGGTGTCTATGAGCTGCTGGAGCAGTTCGTCACCAGATTCCCGGACATCCTTTTGGAGGGCTGCTGCGGCGGCGGAGGAAGATTTGACGCAGGCATGCTGTATTATGCCCCTCAGATCTGGTGCAGCGACAACACCGATGCCATCAACCGCCTGGAGATACAGTACGGCACCTCCTTCTTTTACCCGGTGAGTGCAGTCGGGGCTCATGTGTCCGCTGTGCCGAACCACCAGACCGGAAGAGTGACACCCTTTAAGACCAGAGGTCATGTAGCCCTGGCGGGCAGCTTCGGCTATGAGCTGGATCTGAACAAGGTTTCGAAGGAAGAGCAGGAGATGGTGCGGGAGCAGATCGCCCTGTTCAACAAGTACTACAGCCTGACCCATGAGGGCACTTACTATCGGATCCACAAACCCTCAGAACGCTTCTGCGCATGGGAGTTCGTGGATGTGGAAAAGGAACATGCCCTGGCGACAGTGGTGATGGTCAGCGCAGAGGGCAATCCTCTGCCCATACATATCAATGTCAAGGGTCTCGATGAAAATAAGTCCTACCGCTGCTCGGCAAACGGTATCGTCCACAGCGGATATGTGTGGATGAACATCGGGCTGACACTGGACCGGTCGCTGGAAGAGTACGAGAGCATGCTCATCGAGTGGAACGCGGAGCGCTGACAAAAAACAAGCGGCTGCGGCTTCCGGACGAAAGGAGAAGACCGCATGAAAGAAAAATGGTGGCATGAGCTGATCGGCTACCAGATTTATCCCAAGAGCTTCCAGGATTCCAACGGAGATGGTATCGGGGATATCCCCGGTATCATCCGCCGTCTGGACTATCTGGAAAAACTGGGGATCAATATGGTGTGGGTGTGCCCGGTCTACAAATCTCCCATGGTGGATCACGGCTATGATATCTCTGATTACACCAGGGTGGATTCCATGTTCGGAACCAACGAAGACTTAAAAAGACTGGTGGATGAGGCGAAGAAGCGGGGGATCACAGTGATCCTGGATCTGGTGATCAATCACACCTCCAGCGAACATGAGTGGTTTCAGAGGGCGCTTGCCGACCCGGAGGGAAAATACGGAAAGTACTACATCATCCGGGAGGGACAAAACGGGCAGCCCCCCAACAACTGGAGATCCCTGTTCGGCGGCAGCGCATGGGAGAAGATTGGAGATACAAACCTCTATTACCTGCACCTGTTCACGGTGGGACAGCCGGATCTAAACTGGGAAAACAGGGAATTGCGGGAAGAACTGTACCGCATGATAAACGGGTGGCTTGAAATGGGCATCGGCGGCTTCCGCATTGACGCCATTTCTCATATAAAGAAGGATTTCTCCTATGTCAACCAGCCTGCGGACGGCCCGGACGGGCTTCACGGGGGAATCCGTTACTTCCGAAACGTCGAGGGTATCGAAGACTGGCTTCTGGAGCTGAAGGAAAATACGTTTCAGAAGTATGACTGCTTTACGCTGGCGGAGGTGGATGACATCCCGGAAGAGAGGCTGGATGCCTACATCGGGGAAGACGGATATTATTGTTCGGTCTTTGATTTCTGCCACTGCTTCCACAGCCAGCTGGACGGGGTATGGAAGGGAAAGGGCGATGCCCTGCTCCTTGATGTCCGTGACCGGGTCTTTGCCAGGGCAAAAGAGATGAGCGGAAGGGGATTTTTCTGCAACTATCAGGAAAATCATGACATGATCCGGATCCCGGACCGGTTCTTAAAAAAGGAAGATCAGAATTTTTACAGCCTTTCCATGCTGCCGGTCCTGTATTTCTATCTGCCGGGCATCCCCATGCTCTATCAGGGGCAGGAGATCGGCATGACAGGTTTTGATCGGAAGTCCATGGAGGAATTCAAGGACCTGGCGACCTTTAACAATTACGAGGATTATCTGCTGCACGGGATGACACAGGAGGAGGCGCTTGCAAAGATCAACTGCACCACCAGGGAACAGGCGCGTACCCCCATGCAGTGGAGCGCCGGTGAATATGGGGGATTTTCGGAAACCGAGCCATGGTTTGCGCTGAATCCCAACTACAGACAGTGCAATGTGGAGACACAGATAAAGGATCCCGGTTCGCTGCTTTCCTTCTTCCATAAGGTGATCGAGCTGCGCAAAAACACTCTGTACCGGAAAAACTGGATTTACGGCAGCTTCCTTCCCGTGGAAGAAAATTCCGGGCAGATCTGGGGCTTTGAGCGCAGGCTGGACGGACAGAGGCTTCTGGTTCTGGCAAACCTTACGGGAAGAGATGCGGAGACGAGCGGAAATGATGAGGGAAAGGTGCTTTTTGATAAGGTGCTCCTCAACAATAGGGAACAGGTCAAAAGAAAGGACGGACGCATAGTGCTTTCCCCCTGGCAGGCGGTTGTGCTGGAGCCTGGGCATTGAAGGACTGTCCGGCCGTCTCCGGCCATTATATCTTGATTGGTTTTGGACAGTTGCGAAGGAAACGATATGCGGTTGAAAGGATAAGAAAGTGAGGACAAGGTTATGGCGGGAGGGGAAGCGTTTGAGGCGAGACTTTCCAGACATGAGCAAGAGTTGAAGGAGGCATATCAGTCTCTTTATCACGACGAGGAACGGTACGGGCAGCTTCTTGAGGTCATGCGTTCCTTTTATGAGGAGCGCTCTGCAGCGCTGAAGAAGCTGGACGGGCGCCGGGAGAAGGACCCGGAATGGTACCGGGACAAAAATATGCTGGGGATCACCATGTATCCGAAGCTGTTTGCGGGCGGCCTTAAGGGAGTGATCGAAAAACTGGATTATCTCTCCGAGCAGGGCATCACCTATCTGCACCTGATGCCGCTTCTGAAAATGCCCCATCCCCACAATGACGGCGGCTATGCGGTGGAGGACTTCCGCACGGTTGACCCGGAGATCGGGACAAACGCTGAGCTTGAAAAGCTGACCGCGGCGCTCAGAAGGAGAGGCATCAGCCTGTGCCTTGACATGGTGATGAACCACACGGCGGACACCCATGAGTGGGCCATGCGCGCAAAGGCGGGGGAGCAGGAGTACATCGACCGCTACCAGTGCTATGACACCTACGAGATACCGGAACAGTTTGAGCGGACCATGCCGCAGGTCTTCCCTGCCACTGCGCCCGGGAACTTTATCTGGAATGAGGAGATGCACAAGTATGTGCTCAGCACCTTCCACCCTTATCAGTGGGATTTAAACTACCACAATCCGGTGGTGTTTAATGAAATGGCGGCCAATATCCTGTTTCTGGCAAACCTGGGGGTGGAGGTCTTAAGGATCGATGCCGTTCCCTACATCTGGAAGGAGCTCGGCACCAGCTGCAGGAACCTGCCCCAGATACACACGATCGTCCGCATGATCCGCATGATCCTGGAGGTGGTGTGCCCCGCGGTGATCTTAAAGGGCGAGGTTGTCATGGCGCCGAGAGAGCTTCCGCCTTATTTCGGGACGCCCGAGAAGCCGGAATGCCACATCCTCTACGGCTCCTCCACCATGGTCAATCTCTGGGCGGCGCTTGCCACCGGCGACACCAGGCTCTTAAAGCATCAGATGGACGTGATCCACAGCCTGCCGGGCAACTGTTACTTTGTCAACTATCTGCGCTGCCATGACGATATCGGCTGGGGGCTGGACGAGGACGAGGAGAGACATCTTCTGATCGACCCCTTAAAGCACAAGGAATATTTATATCATTTCTTTGAGGGTGTATTCCCCGGCAGCTTTGCAAGGGGAGAACTGTACAACTATGATCCGGTGTCAAAGGATGCCAGAAGCTGCGGCACCACCGCCAGTCTCTGCGGCATCGAAAAGGGCGGCTATGAGGAGGATGCCATTCAGGTTGCGGCCGGTGTCCAGAGGGTCCTTCTGATGCACGCGGCCTGTATGAGCCTGGAGGGATTTCTGATGCTGTCCTCCGGGGATGAGATCGGTCAGGTCAATGATTACAGCTACAAGGAGCAGCCGGATCTTGCGGAGGACAGCCGCAACCTCCACAGAAGCCCCTTCAACTGGGAAAACGCAGCAAAGCGCAAGGCTCCCGCCACCGTGCAGGGAAGCGTCTGGGAGGGCTTAAGGCAGATGGAGACCATCCGGAAAGAACATCCCTGTTTTGACAGGGATGCAAGGGTGACCACCTGGGATACCTGCGCTCTGCCGGTCTTTGCCATCCGCCGCACTGCGGGGGACAGGGAGCTTGTCTGTCTGGCAAACTTTTCCGGGGAGCAGCAGACGGTGTGCCTGCCTACCCTGTACTCCGAATATCAGGACCTTTTCACAAAGAAAAAGTTAAACCTCCAGTCAGTGCATCTGGCACCCTATCAGTATCGGTGGTGCGAAAGGATCACCGGCTGATATCCTTGAATAAATATCCGCGGAGAGGAAAACGTACGTTTCCTAATCATGGCGGCAGAAACATCCGATATACCAAGTGGGATATTCTTCCCACTTGGTTTTGTTTTGCATAGTATTTAGAATGTTCTAGAGGAGTACTAAAGTGAAATTAGTAAAAAAGCTATTATTTATTGTAGCATTTCTCACGATGCTGTGCGGCATGGGTATTGTGGTCTGCGCATGGAATCCCACTCTGACGGATTCTCTTGCCTCCAAACTTGACAGTCTGCCGCAGGGAGAGAAAAAAACACCGACGGCGGAGGAGGCGGACACCTCCGGCGGCACCAGTATCAGGGTAAATGAACCCGGCATCCGCTCCGACCTGAAGTTAGACGGAGGGAGTGCCTATGTAACGCCGGAGAGCACGCCGGAGAACCTGCCGGAGGCAGTCAGCGGACGAAGCGGTTATGTCCCTGTGGACGGCGCGCAGGAGAGGGTTGCAGGTGATGAGGCCGAGGATTTAAGCAGTACCCTGTCCACGGGAAATCTCGGAGGAAATCTCTCCTTCTCGGAGGAGATTTATCCTTATTACGCCATGCTGGAAGAGGATATGAAGCTTCTGTATAAGCAGATTTATGCCAACGCCTGCGATCTGAATCCGTCCTTTTCGCCTGTTGTGACGGTGAATGTGAACAGTCTGAAAAATGTTTTTGAGGCGGTCTGCAATGACCATCCGGAACTGTTCTGGCTGGATACGGGATACTCCTGCAAGTACTTAAAAAGCGGGCAGTGCGTGGAGATCAGCCTGAAATTCAATTCGACTGCGGATGACCTGTCTTCCTCCAGGGAGAGGTTTGACAGCGCGGCGGAAAAGATCCTGGCCGGCGCAGGTGCCCTGGACAGTGACAGGGAGAAGGAAAAATATGTCCATGATGCCCTGGTGAATCTTGTCACCTACGATGAGACGGCAGCCCTGAGCCAGAGTGCCTACAGCGCCCTTGTAAACGGCGCGACGGTCTGCGCCGGATATGCCAGAGCTTTTCAGTATCTGATGCAGCAGCTGGGGATTCCCTGCTACTATTGTACCGGATATTCCGGGCAGGATCATGCGTGGGATATCGTGAAGCTGGAGGGGGCCTACGCCAATGTGGACGTGACCTGGGATGATACGGATCCGTCAACCTACGACTACTATAACAAGTCGGATGAGGCGTACTCCGCCACCCATATGAGGACGGGACTTTCCGTGTATCTGCCGGCCTGCACGGGCCTGGAGAGCGATCCGGAGAGCGATATCGTGCCGGCCGAGACGGAGGAGAGCACGCAGGAGACCCCGGTGGAACCTCTGGGCTGGGTGAGCAAGACAAAGTTTTCGAATGAGACAGACAGCACGACAGGAAGCGCAAAGACCGACAAGGAGGCGGCAGGCGTCACCGACAATGAGATCATGGATACGATGGAAAAGTATTATGCGGACTGCAAGACAAAGATGATCGCTGCCGGGAAGGGAAGCATTGTGTTTAACAATGTGGTGCCGGAGAGCCTCTGGAACACCATCGAGAGGGCTTACTCCGACGGCAGCTACAAGGCGGGCTACGCGGATGCCGCCCTGAAGGAGATGAACGCAGGCGATTTCTTCATCCAGGTTCAGGCACAGCGTCTCGGCGGGGGCTATTACAGGATCTACCACAGTATCTACACAAATTAAAAACAAAAGGAAGAGCGGGAAAGAGAAGCTGCAGCAAGGCTTCTCTTTTTTTGGTTCTTTTCTGAGTATCCTCCCTCATATATTGGAGGGAGGAGGACATGCAGATGACAAAGTCAATCCTTCAGCTGTTCCCGGCGGAAAGCAGAGCGTTCTGGGAAAGGGCAGCCGCAGAACAGGAAAATTTGCAGG
The DNA here is from genome assembly GCA_964413445.1 of uncultured Acetatifactor sp. Taxonomy (GTDB): domain Bacteria; phylum Bacillota; class Clostridia; order Lachnospirales; family Lachnospiraceae; genus Acetatifactor. The sequence goes on along the minus strand of CAYPSH010000024.1, from coordinate 3,415 downwards.
AGATCAGGCTCCGTGTGGGGCAGCCGGTGTGCATTTACGGGCGGGGAAGAGAATGGTTCCCGGACAAAAGCGGCACACTGCAGGAAGACCCGGAGAGCGGGGTGAAAATTTCGGCCGGTGAGCTGGAAAGGATTTTGCAGCATATCTGTCAGTATTCCCTCTATGCCTATGAGGAGGAGCTTCAAAAGGGGTATCTCACGGCGGACGGCGGACACCGGATCGGTGTGGCGGGACAGGCAGTGTACGGGGAGAGAGGGACACTTAAGACCTTGAAAAACATTTCCTTCTTAAACATCAGGATCGCCCATGAGATCAAGGGGGCGGCGGATGGCTGTCTGAAAGGGATGTATGAGAGGGGGAGGCTTAAGAGTACGCTGCTCATCTCCCCGCCGGGAGTGGGAAAGACAACCCTCCTGCGGGATCTGATCCGAAGGATTTCCGACGGCAATCCATACGGAGCGGGCATGAATGTAGGGGTGGTGGATGAGCGCTCGGAGATCGCAGGCTCTTTTCTGGGTGTGCCGCAGCTGGATGTGGGGATGCGGACAGATGTGATGGATGCCTGCCCGAAGCTTGCGGGGATGATGATGCTTCTTCGGTCCATGTCGCCGAAGGTCCTTGCCATCGATGAGCTGGGAGATGAGGAGGAGCTTCGCTGTCTGATGAGCGCTTCGGCCTGCGGCATAAAGGTGCTGGCGACAGCCCACGGGGAGGACTTTTCGGATGTGGAGAGACGCTTTGGGATCGGAGCAGAGAAATGGAAGACCGTCTTTGACAGATGTCTTGTGCTTAGCCCGGCATCTGACAGGGCGGGAGTGCAGGTGACAGAGGAGGAGTTTCCGGATGCTTAAAGCGGGAGGGAGTATTTTGATACTGGCGGGCTGCCTGGGGCTGGGGCTTGTCTTCAGGGAGCATTTCAACGGCAGGATCCGCGCCCTGCAGCAGCTGATGACGCTTTTGGAGCTTCTGGAGAGTGAGGTGCGCTACGGCAGATCGGTGCTGCCGGAGTGCTGCCGCAGGGTGGGGGAACAGCAAAAGGATCTTTTGGGGGAAGCCCTCCTCGGGGTGGCCAAGGACATGCAGGCAAATGACGGGGCTTCCTTCGGAGAGGTTTTCCGTGCCGGAATGGAAGAGGCGCTCTGCAGGCTCCCGCTGAAGGCTCAGGACAGAGAGGATTTTTTTCACTTTGCGTCCGTGTCCGGGCTGGCGGACGGGCAGATGCAGGTAAGGTGTATGGAACAGAGCCTTGAGCGCCTGGGCAGGACAAGGAAAAAGCTGGAGGCAGAGTCTGCGGACAAGGGAAGAATAGCGGTCGGGCTGGGAGCAATGAGCGGACTTTTGCTGATATTGATCCTGTGGTGAAAAAGGAAGGCCCGTGCCTGAAGGCTGGAGGGCAAAAATGGGAGTAAGTCTGATTTTTAAGATAGCGGCGGTTGGCATACTGGTGACGATCCTCAGTCAGATCTTAAAGCATAGCGGGAGGGAGGAGCACGCTTTCCTGCTCAGCCTTGCAGGGCTGATCCTGGTGCTGTCCTGGATCGTTCCTTATATATATGAATTGTTTCAGACCATCCAGACGCTTTTTGCCCTGTGAGGAGGGAAAGGGGGAGACAGATGCAGGAGCTTGTCAAAATGGCCTTCCTTGGAATCGCAGGGGTGCTGCTGGCCGTACAGTTCAAGGGCGGGAAGGCTGAGTACGGTATCTACATCGGACTTGGCGTGAGCATTGTGATCTTTTGCTACACCTTAAGACAGGCCGAGGCAGTGCTTTTGCAGATGGAGAAGATCAGAAGCTATCTGGACGGCGCGGAGAGCTATCTCACCATTTTATTCAAGGTGATCGGAATTACCTATGTCTGTGAATTCAGTGCGTCTGTCTGCAGGGACGCAGGGTATCAGGCGGTGGCCGCCCAGATAGAGCTGTTGGGAAAGCTTTCCGTGCTGTTTGCAGGGCTGCCGATCCTGTTTGCGGTGGTGGAGCAGCTCCAGGGGCTGGTGTGAAAGGAAAGAGAGATGGATTTGGATGAGATCTGGCAGGAATATGGCTTTGACAAACTGGAGGAGGGCATCCGGACCCTCTTCCCGGAAAAAAGCATCTCCGCGGAAAGTCTGTTTTCCAGGGTGCTGTCCGGGGATGTGTCCGGGGCGGCGGCAGAACTGTTCACCGGCAGTATCAGCGATTTTCTGGCTTCCCTTTCCGGACTGAAAAATCTTTTTGCAGGACTTTTGGTGATGGGGCTTTTAGCGGCACTGATCACCTATTTCGCGGAAATATTTGACAGGCACCAGGTTGCGGATCTGGGCTTTTATTTCTTCTATCTCCTGTTTTCCGTGCTTTTGATCAACACCTTCAGGGAGGCGGCCGAGACCGCAGCCGATGCCATGGAAAATCTGATCCTTTTTGCGAAGCTTGTGCTCCCCACGTTCCTTCTGACCCTGGGGCTGTCCAACGGCGCCGCCACATCGGGGGCCTCCTGTGAGATCCTGTTTCTGATCATATACGGGGTGGAAAATCTGTTGGCAAAGGCAGTGCTGCCGCTTACCTACAGCTACGTGACATTTACAATCGTAAACGGCATCTGGGGGGAGGAAAAGCTTTCGCTTCTCATGGAATTGTTGAAAAAAGGAATCGGGTGGAGTCTGAAGGGTCTGCTGGGAATTGTGACGGGCTTCAGCTTTCTGCAGTCTCTGATCACGCCCCTGGCTGATTCCGTGAGAAAAACAGGACTGGAAAAACTGGTCTCGGCAATCCCCGGCGTGGGAAATGCGGCGGAGGGCGTGGTGGAAATGGTCCTGGGCAGCGCCCTGATGATCAAGAGAGGCGCCGGGGTGGTCGTGCTGCTCCTGCTCCTTTTCCTCTGTGCCATTCCCCTTGTAAAGATTGCGGTGCTTGCGGGAATCCTGAAGGCGGCCGCCGCCTTCCTGGGGATCGTCAGCGACAAAAGGCTCACAGGCTGTGTGGACAGGACGGGGGATGCGGGGCTCCTTCTGCTGCAGGCAGTGGGGACGGCAATGCTTTTGTTCCTGATCTCAGTGGCTGTCATGACGGCGGCCGGATAACGTTCCAGGGACATCGTTTCCATATAGTTTCCCGGAAAGGCACGGTGCAGGGGATGGACGATTTTCTGAAGGTGATCTGCAGGGTGGGGATTTTTGTGATCTTCGCGCAGATGCTTGTAAATTTAAGACCGGGTCAGACCTACGAAAAATATTTGAAGCTCCTTGTGGGTGTGATGGTGCTGATCCAGCTGCTCCTGCCCATCGGGAAGCTGCTGCCGGGGACCGGGAGACAAACAATCACAGCCTATCTCTCCGACATTGCGGACAGCCTGGAGGAGGAAATGAGCAGGGCCGATGAGGAGATGGAGGAGCAGGAGGCGATGCTTGAGCAGATGACTCTTGAGGAGGTACGAAA
>CAYPSH010000023.1:0-11993 GCA_964413445.1 uncultured Acetatifactor sp. | reverse complement strand
CAGCGGAGACGGCATCATCAAGATCGAGATGCACTTTTTGCCGGACGTCTATGTCCCCTGTGAGGTCTGCGGGGGAAAACGGTACAACAGGGAGACGCTGGATGTGAAATACAAGGGCAAGAGCATTTTTGACGTGCTGGATATGACAGTGGAGGAGGCGCTTGGATTCTTTGAAAATCTGCCCGCCATCCGAAATAAGATCCAGACCCTCTATGATGTGGGACTGTCCTATGTCAAGCTGGGACAGCCCTCCACCACCCTCTCCGGCGGCGAAGCACAGCGCATCAAGCTGGCGGCGGAGCTGTCCAGGAGAAGCACCGGAAGGACCATCTACATTCTGGATGAGCCCACGACGGGACTTCACTTTGCGGATGTGCACAAATTGGTGGAAATCCTGCACCGGCTGGCTGACGGCGGCAACACCGTGGTCGTCATCGAGCACAATCTGGATGTGATCAAGACGGCGGATTATATCATCGATATCGGGCCGGAGGGCGGCGACAGAGGCGGCACGGTCATCGCCAGGGGGACACCCGAGGAGGTGGCGGAGAACAAGAAGTCCTACACCGGCGTTTATGTGAAGAAAATGTTGGAGAGGGCTAAAGAAAAGAAACCGGTTGTCCGATAACTTTTTTGATGACTGAATTACCCCTTTGAAACACAGCCAATAATTTTTAAATTTTCATAAAAACCCTATGAAAATGCTTTTGTTTCGGTTATAATAATCAACGTATGACCGTCATGGGAATACCAGGATTTAAGTGAACCATCAGAAAGGGGTATATTTTTATATGCAGTGCACAGATATCGGTATCGATTTAGGTACAGCCAGCATTTTAGTATACATCAGAGGGAAGGGAGTCGTACTCAAGGAGCCCTCTGTTGTAGCATTTGATAGAGACACAGATAAGATCAAGGCAATCGGCGAGGATGCCCGCCTGATGCTGGGAAGAACCCCCGGCAATATCGTGGCGGTGAGACCTCTGCGCCAGGGTGTCATCTCCGACTATTCTGTGACGGAGAAGATGATGAAATACTTCATCCAGAAGGCACTCGGCAGAAGAACCTTCAGAAAACCCCGCATTGCGGTCTGCGTGCCCAGCGGAGTCACCGAGGTGGAGAGAAAGGCCGTTGAGGATGCAACCTATCAGGCAGGAGCAAGGGAGGTTGCCATCATCGAGGAGCCTATCGCGGCGGCCATCGGCGCGGGAATCGACATCTCCAAGCCCTGCGGGAACATGATCGTGGACATCGGCGGCGGCACCTCGGATATCGCAGTTATCTCTCTGGGCGGAACTGTTGTCAGCGCGTCCATCAAGATCGCGGGAGATGACTTCGACGAAGCGATTGTCCGTTATATGAGAAAGAAGCATAATCTGCTGATCGGTGAAAGAACAGCAGAGGATCTGAAGATAAAGATCGGTTCCGCGTACCCGAGAGCGGAAGTGGATTACATGGATGTCAGAGGACGTAACCTTGTGACCGGTCTTCCCAAGACCGTAAAGGTATCCTCCGAGGAGACGGAGGAAGCGCTTCGTGAGACAACCTCCCAGATCGTGGAGACCATCCACAGTGTTCTGGAGAAGACGCCTCCCGAGCTCGCGGCGGATATCGCAGACAGAGGAATCGTACTCACCGGCGGAGGAAGTATGCTGCGGGGCCTGGAGGAGTTGGTTTCTTCCAGGACGGGCATCAACACCATGACCGCCGAAGACCCCATGACTGCCGTGGCGATCGGAACCGGAAGATACGTAGAGTTTCTCTCCGGATACAGAGAGTAACAGCACAGGGAAGGAGGTACCCTCTTGTTAAAAGGACTATACACCGCTTACACAGGTATGATCAACGAACAGAACCGCATGGATACACTGACCAACAATCTAGCCAATGTAGACACGGTGGGCTTTAAAAAAGAGGGAGCGACCAGCCAGTCCTTTGATTCCGTTCTGGCTTTAAAGATCAAAGACCAGTCCGTGGGACTGCAGAACACACAGCGTCTCGGCACAAACAATCCGGGTGTCAAGATCGGAGAAAATTATACGGATTACAGCCAGGGGTCTTTCCGGGTGACGGATAACACCTATGATCTGGCCCTGGCGGGAGACGGCTTCTTCGCTGTTGAGTTTACCAACAAGGCGGGGGAGACCTCCACCATGTACACCCGCGCAGGTGAATTTACCCTGAACAAGGAGGGCTATCTGGTAAATGAGGACGGCGATTACGTGCTGAGCACTCAGAACACCAGGATCAAACTGGATACATTGACCGATTCCGAAATCGCAAGCGACGGAACCATCACTCAGAACGGAAAAGCGGTGGCAAAGATCCAGGTCACCGACTTTGAAGATTATAACTATCTGGAAAAATACGGCGAGAACTACTACCGTCCGGTAGAGGGAGCAAAGACGACCACGGCGGACGCAGAAGTCAAGTCCGGTTATCTGGAGATGTCAAATGTACAGGTTGTCTCCGAGATGGTAAACCTGATCGCCATCACAAGAGCTTATGAGAGCAACCAGAAGATCATACAGACCTATGACGAGTCCCTTGATATTGCCGTGAACCAGATTGGCAGAGTACAGTAAGCGCAACATGGCACAGGAGATTGCCAGGCATAAAAGATTGCCAGGCACGGACAGAAAGGAAGGATGAGTGATATGGTAAGAAGCCTTTGGACAGCGGCTACCGGAATGATCGCGCAGCAGACAAATCTCGATACCATAGCCAACAACCTCGCAAACGTAAACACACAGGGTTATAAGACCCAGGTCAATGAGTTTAAGACCCTGTTGTATCAGACTCTTCAGGCGAAGACGACCTCCGCAAACGGGGAGCAGAAACCCACCAGCGCACAGGTCGGTCTGGGAACCAGAAACTCAGCGATTTCCACCGTCTTTACCCAGGGAAGTCTGATCTCCTCAGAGAGTGACACGGCCTTTGCCCTCGACGGAAAAGGATTCTTTGCAGTCCGGGGTGAGGACGGAAATACCTATTATACAAGAAACGGCAACTTCCAGTTTGTCCTCGGCTCCAACGGCAATATGCTGGCGGATTCGGACGGACGCCCGGTGCTTGACACCACAGGGCAGCCCATCATCTTAAATGACAGTTATACTTTGAGCAAGGTCACAGTGTCCAGCACCGGGCAGATCTGTTACCCGGACGCAAACAATAATGCACAGCCCATCGGCAAGACCATCGGTCTGTTCCAGTTCAACAATCCAAACGGCCTGGAGAGACTGGCGGACAGCCTGTACGGTCAGACGGCAGCAAGCGGCCAGCCCATCAATGAGGCTACCAACGCAAACGTGGAAAAGACCAGCGTCATCCAGAAGTACCTGGAGGGTTCCAACGTGCAGGTGGCGGACGAGATGGTCAATATGATCGTGGCGCAGCGTGCCTACGAGTTGAACTCCAAGGCGATCACGGCATCCGATGAGATGCTTCAGGAAGCGAATAATCTTCGGAGATAACAAGTAGGGCGAGAAGGAGGGCATTATGGACTTAAGCAGCATTACCTCAATGTACAGTGATGTGTATGCCAGCGCGGCAAACCAGACAGCGACAAAGCTTCAGAGTCAGATCAATGGCACAGATTACACCGATGCCACAGACGATGAGCTGATGGATGCCTGCAAGCAGTTCGAGGCTTATTTTATCGAGCAGTTGTACAAGGGCATGTTAAAGACGATCCCGGACAGTGACAGCAGTTCGGGTGCAACCTCTACGATGCTGGATTACTACAAGGATCAGATGGTTCAGAATATTGCGGAGCAGACCACCGAGCAGAACAGCCTGGGACTGGCGCAGATGCTTTATGAGCAGATGAAGCGAAATTACGGCGCGGGGACCGTAAGTGAGTCCGGTACGGAGTCAGTCGCAGAGACAGCTGCGGTGTCCGCGGTAAATTAGTGTACGGCGGACAGATAAACATACAGAGATATACACTACACAGGAGATTGGCAGGGCTGCTTTTTGAGAAGGCAGCCCTTTTGCGCTTCTGAACAGTTATACAATATATTTCAACCCGGGGAGCATGAATGGAAACAGTAAGCGGATATGTGGAGCACATTATCTTTCAAAACAGTGAAAACGGATATACCGTCATGAACCTGGTGGCGGACGGCGAGGAAGTGACCTGCGTAGGATTTTGCAAGGGCCTGACCCAGGGGGAGAACATTGAGGCACAGGGGGATTACACACAGCATCCCATCTACGGCGACCAGTTTAAGATAGTCTCCTTTCATGTGGAGGCGCCGAAGGACAGCGCCAGCATGGAGCGCTATCTGGGCTCCGGGGCGGTCAAGGGCGTGGGCGCAGCCCTGGCGGCCAGGATCGTCAAAAAATTCGGGAAGGATACCTTCCGGATCATCGAGGAGGAACCGGAGCGTCTGGCTGAGGTAAAAGGCATCAGCGAGCGCAAGGCGCAGGAAATCGCAGTGCAGATGGAGGAAAAGAAGGATCTCAGGGATGCGCTGGTGTATCTGCAGCAGTACGGGATCTCCAATGCCCTGGCGGTCAAAATCTACGACACCTACGGGATGCAGCTGTACTCAGTCATGAAGGAGAATCCCTACCGGCTGGCGGAGGATATCAGCGGCATCGGCTTTAAACAGGCAGATGAGCTGGCGGCAAAGATCGGGATCCACACAGACTCCGACTACCGGATCAGAAGCGGCATCTTTTACACCCTGCTTCAGGCCGTGGGGGAGGGACATACCTATCTTCCCGTTGATGTGCTGCTGGGGAGGGCACAAGCTCTGCTGGGGGTTGTGAAAGAGGAGATACGTCCCCAGCTGGACAATCTGGTGATGGACAAAAAGATAGTCATCCGCCAGGACATGGTTTTTGCGGCCTCCTATTATTATGCGGAGCTAAACTGTGCCAGAATGCTGCACGACCTTGACATTCCCATGGATGAGGCTGAAAACCTGCCCTCCCAGGATGCGGCACTCGCCAAAAGCCTGGAGAGGATAGCACAAAATCTGAAGATGGAGCTGGATGAGCTCCAGATGAGTGCAGTCAGAGAATGTGTCCGGGGCGGTCTGTTCCTCTTGTCGGGAGGCCCCGGAACGGGAAAGACCACGACCATCAATATGATCATCCGGTATTTTGAAGCGCAGGGACTGGATATTTTTCTGGCGGCACCCACGGGCAGAGCGGCCAAAAGGATGACGGAGGCAACCGGCTACGAGGCCCGCACGATCCACAGGATGCTGGAACTCAACAGCGCCCTGTCGGATGAGACATCCAGGCGGGTCAGCTTTGAGCGGAACGAAGAAAATCCCCTCGAGGCAGATGTGGTCATCATAGATGAGATGTCTATGGTCGATATCCAGCTGTTTCAGGCGCTGTTAAAGGCGGTGTCTCCCGGCACCAGGCTTATCCTGGTGGGAGATGTGAACCAGCTGCCAAGCGTGGGCCCCGGCCAGGTGCTGCGGGATCTGATCCAAAGCGGCGTCTTCCCCACGGTGGAACTGAAGAAGATTTTCCGCCAGGCATCCCAAAGTGACATTGTTGTCAATGCCCACAGGATCAATGCGGGTGAGCAGATCGCTCTGGACAACAAATCCCGCGACTTCTTTCTGCTGGAGAGAAATGACGTAGGTGTCATATACAAGCATATGATCCAGCTGATCCGGGAGAAGCTTCCCGGCTACGTAAATGCTTCGCCCATCGAGATCCAGGTGCTGACGCCCATGCGCAAGGGAAGCCTTGGCTGTGAGACCTTAAACGGCATCCTTCAGAAATATCTGAATCCGCCGGACCAAAAGAAGAGGGAACACACGAATGGGGATCAGGTCTACCGGGAAGGCGACAAGGTCATGCAGGTGAAGAACAACTATCAGCTGGAGTGGGAGGTCGTAAGCCGTTACGGCATCCCCGTAGACAGGGGCACGGGCGTGTTTAACGGAGATATGGGCAGAATCCTGGAAATCAACGAGAATGCCTCCTGCCTGGTGGTGGAGTACGATGAGCAGAGGAGGGTTACCTATCCCTTTTCCATGCTGGACGAGCTGGAACTTGCCTATGCCATCACCATACATAAGTCGCAGGGAAGTGAGTATCCTGCGGTGATCCTGCCGCTGCTCTCAGGCCCCAGACTGCTGTTCAACAGAAATCTCCTGTACACGGCGATCACAAGGGCAAAGCAATGTGTCACGATCCTGGGCAGTTCTGACACGGTGCGGAGCATGATACAAAATGAGAGCGAAAACAGGCGCTATACCGCTCTGGAAAAGAGAATACGGGAGGTTTACAGTGTCGGAGAAGGGTTCCCGGAATAAGGAGGAACCTTGGAGAAGAGAAGGGAAAAAGTAAAAATGGCCATTCTGCAGGCATTCTTTCCCCTGCACTGTCCGGTGTGCGATAAGATCGTGCGCCCGGCGGGAGAAAAGATCTGCAGGGAATGTGAGAGAAAGCTCAGGCTGATCACGCCGCCCTGGTGCATGAAATGCGGGAAAAAGCTGCAGGAGGAAGGGATGTACTGCCCTGCGTGCCGGGCGAGGGACAGAGCCTTTGAGAGAGGCAGGGCGCTTTACGAATACAATTCTGCGGCGGATGCCATCTACCGCTTCAAGTATGGGGGCAGACAGGAATATGCCGCATATTTCGGAGAGCAGATGGGAGAGTATCTGGGGGAGTTTATCCGGAGCGTCAGACCGGACGCGCTGGTGCCGGTGCCGCTCCACAAAAGCCGAATGCGGAAGAGAGGCTATAATCAGGCACAGCTTCTGGCAAAACAGATCGGACGGCAGTTTCATATACCGGTCTGCGATAAGCTGCTGATCCGGCAGAAGAATACCCGTCCTTTAAAGGAAATGAATGCACAGGAACGCCAAAATAATTTGAAAAAGGCTTTTAAAGTAACACGAAATGTTGTAAAATTAGAGATAATTGTAGTTGTAGATGATATCTATACCACGGGCAGCACGGTGGAGGAGGCGGCACGGACGCTGAAAAGTGTGGGCGTAAAGGAGGTCTACTTTATCACCCTGGCTGCAGTTACGGACGGAGGAAGACTATGAACATTAAAAATTGCAGAAACTGTGGAAGAATCTTTAACTACGTGGCAGGACCTGTCATCTGCCCCAGCTGCAAGGACAGTCTGGAGGCAAAGTTCCAGCAGGTCAAGGATTACATCCGCGAAAACAAGGGCGTGGGCATGAATGAGGTTGCCGAGGCCTGCGATGTGGATCCGGCTCAGATCAGGCAGTGGCTCAGAGAGGAGCGCCTGGAGGTGACGGCAGATTCCCAGATGGTTTTGACCTGCGAGTCCTGCGGCGAACCGATCCGCTGCGGCAGATTCTGCGAAAAATGCAAGATGCAAGTGCAGCAGGGCTTCAAGGAGATGACAAATGCCGCCCGGCCTGCCGCGGAGACCAAGCCGAAGACAGATCCGTCCCAGAGTGCAAAGATGCGCTTCCTGAAATAGATCACAGAAAGGCACGATATTGGAATGATAAATGAAGAACGTGTGATTTTGATGACGCACATGGCGTCCTATGAGGCCGGCGAGGGAAAAAGGAACGTAAAGATCGGCAATTACTTCCGGAGCGACTACGTGATTTCCCAGGTCCTGAAATCAGTCATCAGCGGCACGATCGCGTTTGCGGTTTTGCTCGCACTGTACATTTTATATGATTTTGAGACGTTCATGCAGGACTTATACAAGATAGATCTGGTCTCATTGGCAAAGAATATCCTGAGCTGTTACGGAATTGCTCTGGCAGTCTATGCCGTGCTGACCTATGCGGTATGTACTTACCGCTACGCGAAGGCGAAGAAGAGCCTGAAAAATTATTATCATAATTTGAAAAAGCTGAATTCTCTTTACGAGGGACACAAGTAAAGCGGAATCCGGCCGGAGGAGAGAATGACGGGTTTACTGGAACTAAGAGAAAGAATCAAGCTGATCTACAGCAAATTTGAGGCATTTATATTGCCGGTGGTGAAATTTGTGCTGGCGTTTGTCGTACTCAACACGCTGAACAGCAGAATGGGATATATGACACGGCTGGATAACGCGACAATCGTGCTGATCGTCGCTTTGATGTGTTCCTTCCTGCCGACGGGAGCTATCGTCCTGTTCGGCGCTGCTTTCAGCCTGATGCATATGTACGCACTGTCGCTCGAGGTGCTGCTGGTGGGCTTCTGTATCTATCTGGTGATGTTCCTTCTGTTTCTGAGATTTACTCCCAGAGAGTCTCTGGTGGTTGCCCTGACCCCCCTGCTGATCATGTGGAAGATACCTTATGTCATCCCGATCGCACTGGGGCTTTTGTGCAGCCCGGCCTCGGCAGTATCAGCGGGCTGCGGCATCGGTGTGTACTACCTGCTCCAGACTGTGAACAACAATGCCTCCACCATCAGGACCATGGGGGAAGATGACGCGACGGCGAAGGTCAGGCTGATCATCGACGGACTGATCGGAAACAAGGGAATGGTCGTGGTGATCGCCGCGTTTGCCGTAACCATCATCGTGGTATATCTGATCCGCAGGATGTCCATCGATTACTCCTGGACGATCGCCATGGTGGCCGGGGCAATGACAGACATCGTGATCCTGCTGATCGGAGATCTGCTCTACGATATCAATATTTCCGTGACAGGCGCGCTCCTGGGCTCCCTCCTGGCGCTCGTGGTGGCGAAGATCATTGAATTTTTCCGGTTCTGCGTGGACTACAGCCGGACGGAAAAGGTGCAGTTTGAAGACGACGAGTACTACTATTACGTGAAGGCTGTGCCGAAGATGTCTGTGGCGATGTCTACCAGGACGGTGAAGAAGATCAACAGCCAGAGCGGCAGAGGAAACGCGGCCGGTGCGTCTGGAAAGAGCGCAGCCGGGGCAGCAGGCGCCGGCAGGGCGGAAACAGCCGGGACAGGTGCAAAGAGACCGGCGGGCAGAAGCGTGACCACTGAGCGCACCGCTTCCGGAAGAGGCGCCGGATATGGCGCGGGCACATCGCCCAGACCGACACAGGCCCCGAGAAAGAGTGTTACCATCGGCAGCGCTGCTGCAGCGGACGCGGACAGTCAGGATGATTATGAGGAGCTTTTCTGACGGGAAAAGAGCCATTTTAAGTTATATGTTCTATATGTATTTAAGAAATTAAGAAGCGGGCGGGCACAGGATGCGTTGGTTTGAGACAGCAGCGGGCTATTTGAAAAATTTCGGAATCTATACCAAAACAATTTCCATCAGTGATATTCTGGAAATCCTGATTATCGCTTTTTTGGTGTATTATATTTTGGTCTGGATGAAGAATACCAGAGCCTGGACCCTGTTAAAGGGCCTTATCGTCATCTGCGTTTTCCTGTTACTCGCTTATCTCATGGAGATGGATACCATCATCTGGATCGGGAAAAATGTCTTAAGCTTCGCTGTGACGGCGCTGATCGTGGTGCTGCAGCCGGAGCTGCGCCATGCGCTGGAGGCTCTGGGAAAGAAAAATTTTCTGGGTTCATTCGGTATCGGAGATTCCTCCCGCAAGGAGCATGAGCGATTCTCGGAAAAAACCATCAACGAAATCACAAGAGCATGTGTGGAGATGGGAAAGGCAAAGACCGGCGCCCTGATCGTCATCGAACAGCAGGAATCCTTAAAGGACTACGAGCGCACCGGCATCGAGGTGGATGCAATCGTCACCAGCCAGCTTCTCATCAACATCTTTGAGCATAACACGCCGCTTCATGACGGAGCGGTTATTGTCCGTGGAAACCGGGTGACTTCCGCCACCTGCTATCTCCCTCTGACGGACAACACAGGTCTCAGCAAGGATCTGGGCACCAGACACCGGGCGGGCGTAGGCATTTCCGAGGTGACTGATTCCCTGACAGTGATCGTCTCTGAGGAGACGGGTAAGATCAGCCTGGCGTATGAAGGGCAGCTCGAGAGAGGCTTAAGCGCCGAAGGACTGAAGACCAGGCTGAAACAGATCCTGAACAAGGTACAGGAGAACGACGGGGAGAAGAAACGTAAATGGCGCGGAAGGAGCAGACAAAAGTGAGAAAAAAGATATTAAATAACTGGGTGCTGAAGGTTGCCTCTCTGCTGCTTGCCTTTGTGCTTTGGTTTCTCGTGGCGCTTACGACAGATCCAACGGAAAAGACGACCTTTTACAATATCCCGGTCTCTTTGATCAACACAGAGCTTCTGGAAAAGGAAAACAAGGTTTACGAGGTGCTGGACAATACCGACACTGTCAGAGTGACGGTCAGGGCTCCCAGGAGCGTCATCGATAATCTGCGCTCCAGCGATGTGGTGGCGGAAGCGGATATGAGCCGTCTGACGGAGGTCAACACCATCGCCATATCCTTAAGTGTTGAGAACGCGGATAAGATAGAGTCCATCACCTGCAGCCCGGAAGTGCTCAGGCTGAGCGTGGATGAGAAGAAGAGCAAGTGGATCAGAGTCCAGTATGACACGGTCGGTGAGACGGCGGAGGGCTACATGGTCTCAAGCACCTCCACCGACCAGACCCAGATAGAGGTGACCGGACCGAAGGCATCTGTGGATCAGATCAGCTATGCCGGGATATCCATTGATGTCTCCGGAGCCACCACCAACATTTCTGCAAATGTGGAGGTACTCCTCTACGATGCGGACGGCAATCTCCTGGATCTGCCTTCTGTCTCCAAGAACATCAACTATGTGCATATGTCTGTGGAGGTTCTCGCCACCAAGGAAGTGCCCATAGAATTGAATGTGAGCGGTGAACCGGCGGAAGGTTATCTCGTGACGGGCGTGACAGAGAGCAGTCCGTCCACGGTGACGATCGCCGGAACCACGTCGGTACTCTCCGGTATCAGCAAGATTTCCATCCCGGAGGAGAGACTGGACATCTCAGGCGAGACTGCCACGATGGAGACCCTCGTGGACATCCGGGACTATCTTCCGGATAAGGTGAAGCTGGCGGATTCGAGTTCAAACGGAAGAGTCAAGGTGACTGTCTATATTGAACCGGAAATGACAAAGACCTTTGAAATACAGGAGAGCAGGATCACCATAACCAACGTGCCGGAGGGACTTGTGGCCACGATCGAGGAAAGGGAGACACCCTATGAGTTGAAGGTGTCCGGTCTTGAGGCGACTGTCAGCGAGATCCGGGCGAGCTCCCTGAGGGGGACGGTCGATGTGGCGGCCTGGATGGAGCAGCAGGGAATTACGGATATCGCGGGAAAAACCTACACGATTCCCGTAACCTTTTCCGTTGGTGAGAATGTCACAGCAGAGAACACTGTGACAATCAGAATTACGTTTAATGAACCGGAGGAGTAGAAAATGGCAAGATTATTTGGAACAGACGGCGTGAGAGGGATCGCAAACGAGGAGCTGACCCCGCTGCTTGCGATGCAGCTCGGCCAGGCGGGAGCCTATGTGCTCACCAAAGAGAAAGAGCACAAGCCTACCATTATGGTGGGCTGTGATACCCGTATTTCGGGCGATATGCTGGCGAATGCACTGATGGCGGGAGCCTGCTCTGTGGGAGCAAACTGCGTATATGTGGGCGTGATCCCGACTCCTGCGGTGGCGTATCTGACCCAGAAATACAGAGTGGATGCAGGAGTTGTGATCTCAGCCTCACACAACCCTGTGGAGTTCAACGGCATCAAATTTTTTGACGGCGACGGCTACAAGCTGCCGGATGAGATGGAGGATGAGATCGAGAGACTGATCCGGGAGAATATGCCCGGCATCAAATTCCCCATCGGCCCGGGTGTCGGCAAGATCAAGTACCGCACGGATGCGAGAGAGGAATATATCAACCATGCGATCAAGTCCGTCCCTGTGAACTTAAACGGGATGAAGATCGTGGTGGACTGTGCGGAGGGAGCGTCCTACTATACCTCTGTGGAGGCGCTGAAAGAGCTTGGCGGAAGCATTGTTGCTATCCACAATAACCCGGACGGCACCAACATCAATGCAAACTGCGGCTCCACCCACATGGAAGAGCTGCAGGCGAGAGTGGTGTATGAGAAGGCGAGTGTCG
>CAYPSH010000022.1:0-12330 GCA_964413445.1 uncultured Acetatifactor sp. | reverse complement strand
GCCATGATCTTATCCAATGCCTCCACAATGGTCACATGCTTTCCTTCCATGGCAAGCGAAAGAGCCAGCTCGCAGCCAACCAGTCCGCCGCCAACCACAACCGTTGTGTCACCGCTGTCCTTCTCCTTTAAGAGAACCTGCTCCGCCGTGTACACATGCTCGTCATCCCCGAGGGAGAACCTCTTGGGCGTGGAACCGGTGGCGACGATCACCGTGTCATAGCCGCCGCTTAAGACATCTTCCTTCGTTACCTTTTTGTTGAGTGTCACCGGCACACCCAGCCTCTTCAGCTCATTGGCATACCAGTCCGCAAGCGCGATGTCATCCTCCTTGAACTTCGGTGCGCCGCCGGGGATCAGATTGCCCCCGAGTCTGCTTCCCATCTCGAACAGCTCCGGCTGATGGCCGCGCAGTGCCAGGGTCCTTGCCGCCTCACATCCGGCGACACCGCCGCCGATGATCAGTACCTTCTTTTTCCGGATCACCGGTTCCAAAGCGGTCACCCGCTCTCTCGCCGCCCTCGGATTGACCGCGCAGTTGATCAGGGAATACTCAGCCACACGCCCCATGCAGCCTTCCTGACAGGATATGCAGGGTCTCACCTGCTCGATATGCCCTGCCCGGAGCTTGTTGCAGTAGTCAGGGTCAGCCAGCAGCGGCCTGCCCATACTGATGATATCGCATTCGCCGTTTTCCAGAGCTTCCAGCGCCATGTCCGGATTGTCCATTCTCCCCGCACAGAGAACAGGGACATCGACAACCTCTTTCACCATTTTACAATATTTGCGGTAAAGTCCCTTTTCCTGATACATAGGCGGATGATTCCAGTACCAGGAATCGTAAGTCCCGACATCGGTATCCAGGGCATCATATCCATAGGAGACGAGAAGCTTTGCCGCTTCCAGTCCCTCCTCCACATCACGGCCCTTTTCCTCAAACACCTCTCCCGGCATAGCGCCTACCCGCCAGTCCTTCACCATGCTCTTTACCGAGAAGCGAAGGGTTACAGGGAAGTCCGCGCCGCACTTTTCCTTGATGGCCTCCACGACTTCCTTCGCAAAGCGGAGCCTGTTTTCCAGGGAGCCGCCGTACTCATCCGTCCTGTGGTTAAAGAAAGAGATCGCAAACTGGTCCAGAAGATAGCCCTCGTGGACCGCATGGATCTGAACCCCGTCAAAGCCGCCGCGCATGGCGTTGTAAGCGCCCTGTGCGATATCTGCCGTGATGGAATGGATCTCATCCACAGTCAGCGGTCTGCAGGTCTTATCCAGCCATCTGTGAGGGATCGCAGAGGGTGCCACCGGCGGAAATTCGCCAAGGTTGGTGGGGATGGTGACACGTCCGAACCCGGCAGAGATCTGCAGGAAAATTTTGGCTCCGTAGGCATGGATCCGCTCTGTCATCTCCTTGCTGGTACGGATGAAATGTACCTTATTGTAGGTAGAGACAGGGATGATGGACTGGTTCTGGAGCTCCACCTTCTGATCCGCAAAGGTAACGCCGGTGATGATCAGGCCCGTCCCGCCCTTTGCGCGCTCAACATAGTAATCGATACCGCGCTGGTTCCAGCCTCCCTCTGCATCGCTGAGTCCCAGAGGACCCATGGGAGCCATGGCAAAACGGTTTTTCAAAGTCAGCTTCCCGATCTGAATGGGCGAAAATAATTTTTCGTATTTCACAGTTTCTCCTTTCTACTTCCTCCGGTAAACGATATTCCCAAGCTTGCCGTCGACCCGGTTCATGGCCGCATCTGTCGCCTTCGCCAGCATGATGCCCTCATAGTCCATAAAGGCGTAAGGCTGGTCATCGGAGGTTCCGTTCAGGATGTCGTCGCAGACATCCATGACAGTTTCCAAGACATCCTTTTCAATCGTGATCATCGCGTGGGACAGGTAAACCGTATCATACCGGTCCTCATAGGTCTTTAGTCTCTCCAGGCTCTTTTTGTAGGTTGCCACATCCGTCGCCTCGTCAGCCCACAAAAATACCGCCGTATTGCAGGCATCCCCGAAGAGGATGCTCCTCTCTTCCCGGTTCAGCACGCAGGTCATCCCTTTCGTATGCCCGGGAACCGCCACAGCCTCCAGCGTGATGCCTCCCAGGTCGAAAGTCTGACCGTCCTGCACATCCAGATAGGGAGTCGTTTTCTCTCCCACCAGGTCATCCTCCGTCATCCCGGCTCCCGCTTCGCCGCCGCAGAACTTCACATAGCCCATCTTGCTTTCCATGGACGCATGACAGGAAACCAGTTCCCAGTCGGCTTTACTTAAATATACCGTCTCAAAGGCGGACGCGCCGCCGGCGTGGTCACAGTGACCGTGGGTCAGCAAAACCTCCACCGGCAGGCTTGTCAGCTGCTCTACATATTCCTTCAGCCCCTTCACCCCGTTGGCCGTATCGAGAAGCATGGCTTTTTTTGTCCCTTCCACCAGGAAACAATGGACGCCGGTCCCGTCTACGATACAGGTTGTGGAGTCAGTGAGCTTTTTATGCGTGTAAAATCCCATGCAGGCACCTCCTTCTACCGCTTTCTTTTTTACGCCTTTTTGCGCGCTTCCAGTTCCTTGCGGATCTGAGGAAGTTCGTCGTCCAGATGCCACATGAACATAAGTATGAGCATGATGATCATCAGTACCAGAGGCCCGATCTTGAAGAAGCCGCTGATGCCGCTGATGGTTGCTTCACTCTGTGCAGCCAGGGAGCCGTCATAGCCCACAGCGGTCAGATAAATGCCGAATACAGAGGTGAGCAGGCCGGTTCCGATCTTGGTCGCCAGGGTTGCCGCGGAGAACAGCATGCCGTTTGCCTGGACGCCCGTCTTCCATGTACCGTAGTCGATCGTATCACCGAGCAGAGCGGAGTACAGACCCATGGGGAAGGAGAACCCGATGCCTCGAAGCAGCGCAGTCCCGATCAGCATCGGCACATTGTTGACCGGTGCGAAAAGGAAGACCACCTGTGCCACCAGCATGATGATGGTTCCGAAAATAACCAGCTTTTTGCTGGAAACCTTTTTCAGCATAAAGGGAATGAGAAACATCAGCACAATGCCGGGCAGGTTGCTGGCCGCGACAAAGGAACCCATCAGACCCATATTTCCCACTACAGTGTTTAAGTAGTAAACGGAAATGGAAAGGTTGAACATCAGGATGATATTTGTGATCAGGCAGATAAATACTGCTATGATCCAGTACTTGTTCTTGAACGCATTCTTTAAGCCCACCAGAATATTTTCCGAGGGTGTCTCATTGTCCACGCGCTCCTTCACAAAGAGCACATTCAGAGCCAGGAACACAAGACCGATCAGGCCGAATACCATGATGGATTTCACCCATGCCATCTGGACTGTCTGTCCGCCGAAAAATTCCACCATGGGAAGGATAACGCTGGCCATAATGGTCTGGGTAGCTGCCGCAAAGAGCATCTTGTAGCAGAACATCTGGGAGCGGGTCACCGGATCGTCTGTCACGTAGGAAGGCAGAGTCTGATGTGCCAGGCCCACATAGGTGTACATCACTGCGTTAAACAGATTGTAGGTGATGAAAATATACGCCACCCGCACGGCGACTGTGGAATCCGGCACCAGGAACACCAGGACCACCGAAGCCAGCATCGGCAGGCTCCATTTCATCAGGACAGGGATACAATGCCCTCTCTTTCCCTTGTGCTTGTCGATCAGCTGGCCTGCAATGACATCGGAAACGCCGTCAAAGATCTTACAGAACATGATCACGGTACCGATCAGGGCCGCATTCATCAGGATAACATCCGTATAGAAATACATGACATAGGAACTGAACAGGGTGTACATGGCATTCAAGCCAACATCACCGGAACCATAGATGATTTTCTCCAGAAAACCTATCTTTTTTGTTTTAGTCTCTTCCATTTTTTTCTCCTCTCTTTACGGAAAGTTTACTGTTAGTAACATTATATTTCCGCAGGAGAAGATTTTCTCATGATTTCATGACTGGTTTTAATTGAATTGATTTGATTTTTTCTTTTTCGCCTCTTTTTTCTCCCCATCCAATGAATAAAATCATGATTCAGAGTATATCATCCTGTGATTTTTCGCAAAATCGTCTATAATATAGTACATTTCTCCCATATCATTTGCATCGTTCAGCCTGTTTCTTCTATTTTCCGGAGAGTAATCATCACAACAGCGTGACTCCCCAGGATTTCTGAGATCATGGTCTCTTCCTCCTCCGACACATCGATCCGGGAATAGTGATAATGCGGCACCGAAAAGCGCTGCAGATACTCCCGCTGTCCATCGCTTAAGACGGCCGGCGCTCCCATGCTCTGCCAGATGTCATAGCAGCTGCCGTGTTCTCTGTCCAGTCTGAAATGTGCCATGGCATATCGCCCTGTGGGCAGTCCCTTCAGGCTGATGTGAAAGTTTTTCACACCGTCATCCTCAAAATAATAGTACCGGTCGATCGCCATCGCCTCCTCCACAGAGGGAAAGACCGAAAGGTGCTCATCAAAACGGTAATGGCAGTAATGATACAGCAGGATCTGTACCCCGTCTCCCTCCGGAGACCTTGTAACGCAATAGCCGTCCCCTTTTTGTACCACGTCCTTCTGCAGCATGGACAGAAACAGAAATCCATAATAGACCGGTTTGTTGATCCCGAAGGTCTGCATCCCCACCCGCCCCACAAACAGCCCGTCATCCTCCCAGGGGACACCTCCCTGGTCCAGGGTGCGGCCGTAGGTCAGCATGGACAGCTTACCTGCGTTTTCCAGGACATTTTTGACTACAAATGCCGTCTTATAGCAGATGTCATTCCCCGGATCGTTTTTCCAGATGCTGGAATTCCAGGTGAGCACGGAAAGCGGAAGCTCTCCGCATCTGTTCTCTTCCAGTATGCCCTTCACGTAGTCGATCAGACGTGCCAGTTCGTCCGGATGTCTGCTGGGCGGCGCCGGTTCGATGTCATTTCCGGTGGCAAGGCTCTTGATGCGGCGCTCCACGGTGCGCAGATCCATGTTTCCGTAATCAACCGAAAAGATCTGCAGACTGATCTCATCCGGCATGCAGGCATTTTCCCTGCAAAAATCCAGAAACTGAAGCAGGGTATCCTCTCCTGCCGCCTTCAGCAGTCCCGCATCAAAGGTGCCGCCCGCGATGACGGCATTTTTCAGGACTTTCCGGATGACCCGGTAAGTGCGCAGATAATAAGAAAGCCAGTCTTCCATGGAGAAAACGCCGTAGACGACATAGAGGGAGGGCAGCACGGAAAACCGCCAGGTTTCCGCCGTCTCCCCGTAGCGCTCCTTAATGTGGCGCAGGGTAGCCTCCACCAGACTCTCCCAGCCTTCCATGTCATCCGGGAGCTGCACATAGGCCCCGTGGAACAGCTCGATGGGATGGCTGATCATCTCCTTCGGCGTTCTGGACAGTTCCACCCAGGGTGTCTGTCCCTCCCTCACAAGGAGGTCAAAGAGAACGTCCAGATAGCGGAAATGATACCAGACTTCCCCGTCCGGCTTTCTGTGATACACCGCCATGGCCTCATCAAAAATCCCCAGGCACGCCACATGCTCCATCTTCATTTTTTTTGCATCTTCGTGCAGGAATCTCTCCAGGCCGGTGCCCGGGAGATACCCGGCATAGCCAAGGTTCGTCCCCAGTTTTCCCTCCAGGTCCAGAGTTTGCACTGTCAGGCGCACATCGCCCTGCACCGACACATCCGCGCTGCGCTCCCGCACCAGCGTTCCCAGCATCTCGTCCCTGACCGCGTGCTTTAACAGATTGACAAAATAAACATTTGCCTCCTGCTGCTTCTCCTCCTCTTCCGGGCTCCCTTCCTGTTTATGGGTCCTGCGGTACTCTCCCGGCGTCTGGCCGTAGACATCCTTAAAGTGGATGATCATCGTGTTGGGATTCCCGTAGCCGCAGGAGAGCGCTATGTCCGTGATGCTCCGGCCCGTGTTGGCCAGTTCAAAAGCCGCCCGGCCGGTGCGCAGCCGCTTCAGGTATTCCGTGAAATTCTTCCCCATATACTTTTCAAACTGTCTCGACACATAGCTTTGAGACAGGTAGTTTGCCTTCGCCACCTCGTCCAGGGTCAGCCCCTCCGTGTAATGCTCATGTATATAATACAGCACCTGCCGCATCCGGTCATGAGCCTTCCCGGAGTTTGGCGCCTCCTCCGGCTGCCTGAACTGCTCCCCCAGCACGGACAGAAGAGAGTAGATCTGGCTCATGACATAGGTATACCGGCCTTCCTTTTCACAGTTTTTGTAGATCACCGCCAGCTTCCCGCGGATCATATCCATGTACTCTCTTTTTTCCAGCTGATGCGCACTGCAGCACTGCACATTGGAAATATTGCACTTCTGCAGGATGGAGATCGGAAGGAACATGGACAGCGTGTGCGCCCCGGGCTCCTTATAGATTTCATGATATTCCATGGAATTGAAGACAATAAAATCCTCCGGCTGCAGCAAAAAGTTCCTCCCGGTGAGCATTACCCCCACCCGGCCGGTGAGGACATACTGGATTTCCATCTCTTCCCGCACCTGTATTGCCGGCGCCTCCGCGTCCAGCAAAAACCACACTTCCCTCATAGCGCTCCCCCCAGGCATCCGCCCCGTCGATCTGCCGGTCCCGTCCTCGTTTAAAACGAAATGTTGTTTTACTATCAATCTGTTTCCAGTATACCACTCCGGCTGGTATTTTTCACTGATTATCTGACAATTTTCAAAACATTCCAGAACATTCTGCAAAATGTTGTGGATTCTTTCAGGAAAATAGATTATGATAGTCAGTATACAAAAAGGAGGTCGTATGTATGGCGAAATGGCTTGACAATGCAGTTTTTTATGAAATCTATCCTCAGTCTTTCCAGGATACGGATGCCGACGGGATCGGCGATTTCCGGGGCATCATCCGCCGCCTGGATTATGTGAGGGAGCTGGGCTGCAACGCCCTGTGGATCAATCCCTGTTTCCAGTCTCCCTTCCAGGACGCAGGCTACGATGTTTCGGACTACTATACCGTCGCGCCCAGATACGGCACAAACGAGGATCTGTGCCGTCTTTTTGAGGAAGCGCACAAGAGGGGCATGCATGTTCTCCTGGATCTGGTCCCGGGGCATACCTCCCTGGAGCACAAATGGTTCCTGGAATCCAAAAAGCCGGAGAAAAACGAATTTACAGACAGATATGTCTGGACGGACAGCATCTGGGAGTCACCGGAAAACATGGGGTGTCTGAGAGCCATCTCCGACAGGGACGGCTCGGTCGCCACAAACTTTTTCTCCTGCCAGCCCTCGCTGAATTACGGTTTCTATCAGATCACAAGGCCCTGGCAGCAATCCCCCGACGACGAGGGTCCGCGGGCAACCTTAAACGCCATGATGGATGTCATGCGGTTCTGGCTGTCCCTGGGCTGCGACGGTTTCCGCGTGGATATGGCCGGCTCCCTTGTGAAAAACGACCAGGACGGCGAGGGGACCATCGCTCTTTGGCAGAAGGTGCGCGCCTTTCTGGACAGGGAATTTCCGGACGCAGCCATGGTCTCCGAGTGGGGAGAGCCGGACAAGTCCCTGAAGGGCGGCTTTCACATGGATTTTTTGCTGCACTTCGGCCCCTCCCACTACAATGACCTGTTCCGCTGCAAGCATCCCTTCTTCTCCAGGGAGGGAAAGGGCGATGTGTCCGCTTTCGTGAAAAAATATGTGGAAAATTATGAGAAGACAGAGCAAAAGGGGCTCATCTGCATCCCCTCCGGCAATCATGACATGGAGAGACTGGCCCGTTACTTTGACGAAGAGGAAATGAAGATCATATTCGGCTTCCTGCTGTCCATGCCCGGCGCCCCCTTTCTCTATTACGGGGATGAGATCGGCATGCGGTATCTGGAGGGCCTGACCTCGGTGGAGGGAGGCTTCAACCGCACAGGCTCCCGCTCTCCCATGCAGTGGGATGGCACCGCAAACGCAGGCTTCAGCAGCGCTTCGCCCCAAAAGCTCTACATACGTATCGACAATGACCCTGACAGGCCCACCGTGGAAAGGCAGATTGCCGACAAAACCTCTCTTTATCACGAGGTAAAGAAGCTGATCGCCGTAAGGCAGGCTCACCCCGCCCTTTTGAGCAGGGGCGCCATCGAATTTGTTTCCGCAAAAGAGAACGCCTATCCCCTCGCCTACGTCAGAAGCTGCGCCGGGGAGAATATCCTTGTGGTCATCAATCCGGCCGACAGAGAGGCGCGCTTTACCTGTGAGCATCCGAAGGTGCGCGGGGCGAGCCTGTCCGCCGAAAGCGTCATCTACTCTTACCGGTCCTC
Source organism: uncultured Acetatifactor sp. (assembly GCA_964413445.1). Classification (GTDB taxonomy): domain Bacteria; phylum Bacillota; class Clostridia; order Lachnospirales; family Lachnospiraceae; genus Acetatifactor. The sequence goes on along the minus strand of CAYPSH010000022.1, from coordinate 4,028 downwards.
CTCCCGCACCGAAAACAGCCAGGGACAGACCTCCTTCCGGGCCGCAAAAAAGGAGGGCGATACCGTTTCGGCACCGCCCTGTTCCGTGACCTTTGTTCAATTATAACCGCTCGCCCGCCGGGCTTCGGCACGCCGAAGCCCGGGAAAGCGTCCCGGTCAGATACACCTGATATTTTCAAACGTGATATTATCACAATGCTGCAGGGAGATCGTCTGCCTGCGGCCGTCTTTCCCGGTCCCGATGGTCACCTTTCTGAAAGCGATGTTGCGAAGCTCATACCAGGGCTCGTCGAAGCCTGCCAGCTCCACGGCATCGCATTCCACCGTCTGGGATTCATGGTTGAAGTACTCGCCCAGGATCTGCATCCTCTCAAAGCTGCAGTTTTCAAACACGGGAGGATGCTCTGCGCCCTCCCCGTCGTCATTATAGCCGACGGAGTGGAACAGCACCCTTGCCACAACGCAGTTTCTCATGCGCACATTTCTCACATAGCCGCCGCGCTTTTTGGTGCCCTTGATCTCGATGCCGCACATGGACTGACCCATATCGCAGTCCCAGATGTCCACATCCTCCACGCCGCCGGACATCTCGCTGCCGACAGTGATGCCGTGGCCGAATGCGCACTTACAGTCAAATATCCGGATATGCTTCGTTGGCCGCGCCACCAGATTTCCCTCCGGATTTTTCCCGGACTTGATGGAGATGGAATCGTCCCCCGTGTAGAAGGTGCACCCGAAGATGGCACAGTTTGTGGAGGAATCCGGATCCCAGCCGTCCCCGTTCCAGACATCCCTGGAATAAAAGCTGCAATTGTGCGTCACGATATTGTCGGAGTAGACCATATGGACATTCCAGCAGGCTCCGTCCCGGAAGGTGATGCCGGACATGGTGACATTCTTGCAGTTGCTGACATTCACAAGTCTGGGTCTCACCCGCCCCGGAATGGTCTCGGGCTTCTCGTACTCCTGTACCTTCTCTCCAAGCTCCGCCAGATAATCCGCCAGTCTTTCCCTCTCGGATTCGATCACCTTCTCAGCGAGCCTTCTGCCGCCGCTTGCGATGGTACCCTTTCCGCGGATCATGATATTTTCGCAGTTATAGCCGTCCTCATGGCTTAAGTTTCCCATGTTCAGCAGACTGCTGTAGCACTCCATCTCAATGCCCTCAAATCTGCTGGGGATCCTGGGCAGATAGTCCTCCGGGTTGTCCGTCCCCTGAAGGACCGCCCCCGCCTCCAGATACAGCTCCATATCGCTGTGCAGTCTGAGCGCTCCCGTCAGATATACGCCGGTGGGAAGATAGACTGTCTCGCCGGGCTTGCAGTCGTCGATCGCCTTCTGCAGGAGGGCCGTATTCATCGTGCGGCCGTCTCCCGATGCGTTGTAGGGTGCCTGTGTCACATCAATGCGGTGTCTGGCCTTCTTCGTCCGGCAGGTCATCGACTTGACCGCCTGACGATAACGGATCTCCACACGGTACTCTCTGTCCGCCTCCAGTCCGGCAAAGGTAAAGTGAGTCGTCTGTGAAGTGCCCATGGATTTGCCGTCCAGAAAAAAGGCATAGGTTCCCACCTCAAAATCCGGCTTCCTCCAGAAAATCGTAAAGGAATCCTCCGTTGCAAAGGTTCTCATCTCCCGCAGTTCTTTCATCTCTCTTCTCCTTCTTAAACTAACTAAGCGCAGGTCACGTGAGCAGTCAGACGTAAACGTGTTTTGCGGGCCCGGTTCAAAACCTCGTCAGCCGTTAACTCCCATTCCAAACGCAAGCCCTGCGTTTTCGTACAGGTTCGCAGCGTTTCCGGTCACCACCAGTCTGATCTCATTGTCGCCCTCTCTCAGGAAGCGCCCGATCTCGAAACGGTGCTCTCCCCAGAGGCTGACCCCTGCAAATTTTCCGTTGCAGAAGCATTCCACCATCTCACTGCCCCTGACGGCAAAGCACTCCTCTCCGGTGACTTCCCGGATCTGCCTGTGCAGACTGTAGGCTGCCCTGTCGGTCTCCCGGGACTCTTCGGCAAACTCCTCCGTCCAGTCCGGGTATTCCTTTTCAAACCAGTCCGAAGCCCTTTCTTCCACAGCGATGCCCATTTTCGCAAGCTCCTGTGCGGCTTCCTCACCCGCGGCATCGTCGATCACAAGCAGCGTCTCGCCGGGCTGAAGGCACAGTGTAAACTGTTCTCCCGCGCCCTCCACGGTGTAGCAGGTTCCCTTCCAGAGATCCATAAACAGAGGATTCCTCACGCCGGGCAGTGTCACATCCGCAGTGATGCTCTCCGCCCCCTCATTGCCGAACAGCCAGAGGTTTGCGCCCTGCTTTGTCAGGTGGACCTTGCGCAGGGTGTCAAAGGAACCGGAAAGTCCGGCATCCGCTGCAAACACATCCTTATTTTCCACGATCCGGCTGACATCCGAAACCAGGATTTCGCCCAGTCTGTCCGAAAATCTTCTCTGATAATCCTCTCCCAGCACATTCAGGACCGCCTGATAGGACAGCCCGTTCATCTGTACCGTCTGGTCCTTCACCTTAGCCTTTTCCAGCAGAGCCGCAGGCAGGTAGTTGAATTCGATCTGATTTTCATAAAGGCAGGCGATCTCCTCGTAGGGCACCCTGTTGTTGTCGCAGAGGACGGCAACCTTTGCCCCGTTTACCGAATCCGTCATCAGGAAGGAAAGCCTCTTGATGTAATCGGAAATCTGCCGATAGTACTTCCACCAGATATTGTTGGGGCCTACATCAGGGGGCCTCTCCCCTTTTCGCTCCCCCTCCACACTGTAGTAGAAAGCATGGGGGATAAAGAGATTGACACCTCTTAGACCCAGCCAGTCAATATACCATTTCATATCCCCTGCGGTAAAGTACCAGGGAATATTGTTCCGGCAGCACACACCGAAGCACTCGTTGGCATTCCTTCTCCTGCCCAGATGTCTTGCCAGATCCGCCGTGATCTTCGCCTGGACAGAGTCAAATTCCCGAAGTCCCCCTGTCTCCGGCGCCACCCGGCGCATGATCAGGTCCTGACCGGGGATGTGGAAGTAAAGCTCCTCCTCGATGTCGTCGCTCTCAGCGGGATGTCCGATGAAGGAAATACCGTGGTTTTCGCACCAGGCGGACAGCCTTGCATAAAAGGTTTCCCGCAGTGCGCGCTTGATCAGCTGATGATACAGCACGACCGTCGGATTCTCATCCGGCTTTTTGATGTCCTCCCTGCCGGCCACCGATTTTTGCTTCGGGGCAAACAAAGCCTCCAGTTCCTCCACATGTCCGCCTGCCGCGGCAAGCTCCTTTTCCAGTCCCGGCGTCCACTCTCTGTAACGGCCCGCATTGCGGCCCAGGGCACAGGGCTCGTCCGTGAAAAAGGCGATGACCGTGTTCCCGAAATATTCCTTCAGATGCTCATAGTAGGCATCGTGGGTCAGCCGGATGAATTCGTCCACCGCATCCGGGTTTAAGATGTCCGCTGACTTTGGCGCACCGGCCTCTCCGTCATCCTCTCCGAAATGGATGCCTCTGATGGTGCCGCCCGTGAAGCCGTAGGCGATGGCTCTCCCGTCGGGGAGCTTCGCGATGATCTGCTCTTTTCCTTTTTCCGTGTAAAAGATACCGTCCCGGTCAGCCCGGTCGATCTCGTAGGCCTCCACCATGTGGATTCCCTTTGAGGCATACTCGGGGTTCGCCTCCACCACCTTGCCGTGAGCGGAGCCGGAGGGGTACATTCCCTCGTCGTAGAGCACAACCTTCATGTCGAGCTCCGCCGCAGTCTGCACGATATATTTCACTGCTTTGAAATATATATCGGACAGATAAGGCAAATCCTTTGGCACCCCGATCCTGGGATGCAGCACAAATCCGTTGACCCCCTTTTCCACATAGTCCTCCAGCTGCTTTCTGACCTTCTCCCTGTCGAAAGCATCGTTGAAGAACCAGAAGGGCATGGGAGTAAACTCCGTCCCGGGACAAACCAGTTCCCGGATCAAATCATTCTGTCTGTTCATTTCTGCAAAAATTCCTTCCAAATCTTAGTAGTTCA
>CAYPSH010000021.1:11045-12361 GCA_964413445.1 uncultured Acetatifactor sp. | reverse complement strand
ATGATAGGTTTCAAAAATACTGTTGATCCTGTTGGTGTTTCGCACGGAGGCGATCAGGACCACCAGATTGAGCTTCGGGTACTTCCGGATCAGCTCCTGCTGGATGTCATAGGCGTTGTTCTCATAGATATCCACGATGATCAGCTGTTTGGGCTTATGTCCTGCGATCTGACGGCAGAGCTCACTGCCGATGGAGCCGCCGCCGCCGGTGACAAGCACCACCTTGCCTCCCACATAGTTGAAGACCTCCTCCGTGTTGATCTGGATCGGCTCTCTTCCGAGCAGATCCTCGATCTCCACATCCTTCAGCTTGGAGACGGACACGTCCCCGTTGATCAGCTGGAACACGCCAGGCAGAGTCCGCAGCTTGCAGCCGGTTTCCTTACAGATGTCCAGGATTTCCTTTCTTGTCTGCACCCCTGCGGTGGGAATGGCGAAGATGATCTCGTCAATCCCGTACTGGGATACCGCATCCTGGATTTTCTCTCTTCCGCCCACGATGGGCACACCCCGAAGGAGTTTTCCGTGGCAGCCGGAGTTGTCGTCAATAATACATTTCGCGCACAGATTCAGATAGCTTGAGCTCTCAATCTCCTTTAAGATCATGTTTCCTGCCGCACCGGCGCCGATGATCATGACATGAGTTTGTTTATTCCTGTTCATGACATTGGTCCGCTTGCTGTTGATCAGGCGCAGGAGGCGATAGCTGAACCGGGTAAAGCAGGTCAGCACCGTCAGCACAAACCAGTAAAGGATGTAGTAGCTCCTCGGCATTTTCAGGTCAAAAAAGTTACAGTAGATAAACTGCGCTGCCGAGGTGCAGGTAGTGGCAAAGATAATATTCAGCAGCTCGTTTGCGCTGGCGTAGCGCCACACACTTTTATACAGCTTCCATATCAGGAAAAAGAAGAGTGTCAGGGCAATATCAGGCAGGATAATGTGCCCAAGCTTATCCAGGTATTGTGCATCCATCCGCGCAAAGCTGAAGTCAAACCGCATATAAAGGGCAAAAAACGAGGCGATGATGACGGACATAATGTCCAGCAGGATCAATGCCAGTATCCTGTTAAAAGGTATTTTTAAAAAATTATTTGTATTTCCGGTCTTCATCTCTTTGACCTTCCTTCAGAATTTAACCATATTGTATGCGCAACACCCACAGTATACTGCTTTTCGTTTTTTTTCGCAAGATAAAGGTTTTACATCAAAACATAATATCAATAGACCACTCGATATCCGTGTCTCCCTCGATGGTTGGCTCCTGGTTTGTGTCTGCACCCGTATCCGGAGTGGAAGGGGTCGCAGTTCCGCCGTCG
>CAYPSH010000021.1:8117-10945 GCA_964413445.1 uncultured Acetatifactor sp. | reverse complement strand
GTCTTGTAGGTCATGCTTTCACGGTTGTTCCACAGGTCGAACAGGTCTCCTTCCTTCCCCTCACAGGTGGAAGTGGTGTACTCCCCCGTGGGAACGCCTCCGGAATAATTGCCCTGCTCATGTATGATCTTTCCGGTTTTGCCGTCTATCTTCCAGAGTTCAAAGTCCCCGTCGTAAGCTCCGTCCAGGACAGATGTCTGCAGGACGCTGAGCCTGCTGCCGGTCTGCTTCAGCACGCAGAGACTGTTGTCTGCCCCCACAAAGCTCACATTTGTATACAGTATCCCGTCGATATCAAATCCGACCTGCACCGTCATCAGGGTGTCATCCCCCTTTTGCAGGGTGTAGCTCCTGCAGCCCTCATAGATTCCGGCGGCCATGGTCTGGGCCCATTCGTCACTCTCCAGCTGATGGATGCTCTCCGCAAAGTATTCCTCCAGCTCCAGATTCTGATAGAGCAGCTGCAAGGTCTCCAGGGCTGCCTCCTCCTCTTCCTCCGTCATGGAGCCGCTGCTGTAAAAAAGGCTGATTTCCTTTTCTATCTCCGGTTCCGGCACGATTTCCGCGGACGATTCCTCGAAGGCCATTTCGGACTCTTCCGTCTGTGCTGTGCTCTCACTTTCCATATAAAATTCCTCGCTGCCGTCCCCGCAGCCCGCCAGCATCCCCGCCAGCAGGATTCCTGTCGCCAGGCACGTAAGTTTCCCAAAAAACTTTCTGTATTTCTCTGTCATTCCAATTTACCTTTCTGTAGTCTGCAAACTTTGAGCCGCTGCCTCCGCCTCGTCGGCATCTGTTATGATCTTCTTTAAGAACGTATTTGTCTCCGTCCCTTCCGCATAGATTCCGGCAGCCAGCAGCTGCTCCGCCAGACCGTAAATGCTCTTCGCCTGCACCGGTCCGTAGAGGGTGTAGTCCACCCCGCCCTTCTCCAGGATGATGTAGCCTCTGAAGGCATATTCCGTCTTGTAATATTCCACAGGGATCCCGGTGAACACAGAGGTGAAGCGGTATCTGTCGTCTACCTTTTCAAAGACCACATCCCTTAAGCTCCCGCTGCTCTGCAGGCCGTAGGAAATGCCGGAGGAAACCTTCTGTCCGCCCTTCACCATGGGATATTGCCCGCGGTTTTGGTTGTACATGACAAGGGTTCCGTATTCCTTCAGCCTGTATCCGTTCACGCCTTCAGAGGACAGTAGCTTTTTCCGAAGTTCCACGGAGATGCCCGTCTTAAACCGGATGCCCGACTTTCCGGTGATCCGGATGGAAAAGCCGTGGTAGGTCAGAAGATCTGTAAGCTCCGGCTCCGCCGTTGCCGTGTAGGTCATGCCGGTGTAGCTCAAGAACCATACATACATGCCGGTGGGCACATTGTTTTCATTATACTGATACATGACTGCGGTTGCCGCATTTGCATCCGGTGCGGTGACGGTCAGCTGTCCGTTTTTCAGGGTGCCTGTGTATGCCACGCCGTCCAGCCAGAGTTCGGTGCCGCTGTAGCCTGTGGGCAGGGTCACTGTCACGTTTGTGTCCGGCTTGGGTTCCCCGCAGGGCTCAGCCGGCATGTTCTCAAAGACCGGGATGATAAACACAAAGGGACTCTCGAGCGCACCCGCGGAGGCATAGAGCTTTTTGATGCTGGCCGCCTCGCTCTTCGGCGCTGAGATGTTCTGCATGTACTGGTGGGTGTACAGGGCGTTGGACGCAGCCGGGTTTACATTAAACTTCTGCAGGTACAGAGTGTGCTGTCCCTTCCTGATATAGTTTGCGGAGATGATCTCGGCGCCTCCGTAGATGGAGTAGTAAGCGCCGGTGCTCCAATGGTTCTTCGCATACTGCAGTCCGCTCAGCACGACCTCCTCGGTGGTCTTGCCGGAGGCTCCGATGTTAAAGTAGTTATAGTAGCCCTCATATCCCGGGTAGGTGCCCGAGATCAGAGCGGAGCCGCCTTTTGTCCCCTGCTCCTGCAGCACTCTCGCCGCCAGGTGGAAGGGGCTCACCGTCTTCTCCACGCCCACCGCATAGAAGATGTCTGCAAAGGTCATGCTCGTCTCCGGCGCATTGGCCGTGCTGCTCATAAAGGTGTCCTTCAAAAGGGCATCTATGGCTTCCTTCGTATGATATTCCTCGTTGTAGGTCAGCTGCTCAAACTGGAAGATCCCATCCTCCGTCAGGAAATTTCTGGGATCCATGTACATTGCCACCGCCGCCGTGGTGGCGTAGTACCAGCTGCCGGAGTCGTACAGTTCGCCCTTTGTCCAGTCCGGCATGGTCTTGTAGACCAGGCTTTTGCCGCCCTGCATCTCATTGTAGATGACGGTATCCCAGTCCAGATTGGTGTTCATTTTGACAAAGGTCCAGTTGGGGTGGCTTTCCTTTAAGGCTTTCAGTGCCGTCTGGTAGCTTTCCGGGAACTGCGCGATGTCTGCATAACTTCCGTCCGCGCTCACCGCATAGGTGGAGGCGGACGGGTTCATGCCGTATTCCTCCTCCCACTCCAGGAACCTGGAATCGGCACAGGCAAGGTACTGTCTGGGAAGATAGCCGTAATATTTCACGCCGCTGTCCTCCAGCCACACATACTCCCAGACCTGCCCGTCCTCATCCACATATACGTCCAGCAGATTGACCTGCTGCCCGCTGAGCACGGTGACTGCCGCCTCGCTGTCACAGGAAGGGCCTGTCCGCACAGGAAGGCTGTCGCAAAGATAAACCGCCGCCATGATATCCCGCTCTGCGGCAATCGTCTGAAGCGCCTCTCCCGCCTCGTCGATCCAGGCCTCCAGCTCCTCATCCCCCAAGTCGGCGCTGCGGGCATACTGCCCCTG
>CAYPSH010000021.1:4014-8017 GCA_964413445.1 uncultured Acetatifactor sp. | reverse complement strand
ATATACAGGACGATATTTCGATACTGCAGGTTCTCCCCGGTCATCTGTGAAATGGGAATGTGGAGCAAATATTCCAGTCTCTGAAAAATGCCGAAGCGGAAAACACAGGTTTTAAGGGCCGGATAGTCCTTCTCCACAATTTCCGCCGCCAGATCCGCATTGTCCACGCCGTCCCCGAACACCCTTGAAAAGTTTTCCTTTTCCGCCTTTCTGGAATTGCTTCCCACACGGTAAAAAACGTGATAGGTCTGCTGGGGCAGAGAGACAATGGGGCCGATCTCCTTCAGGTTCTCTATCAGGAGCCGGAAATCTTCATTTAAGATGCCCTCCGGGAAGCGGGCCGTCTCAAATATTTCCCGGGAGATCAGCTTGGTGCAGAAGGAACAGTCTCCCCTGTGCATCAAAAGCTCCCGAAAGAAGTCTTCCGGGGCGATACATTCCGCCTCCTTCGGGGGCACGCAGATGTCCGGAAGCCTCTCTCCGTCAGGTGCGATCTCGTCTCTTCCGATCTGGGCAACCCTGACGCCGTACTTGCGGATTGCCGCAAGCAGAAGCTCATACATGTTTTCCTCCACGTAGTCATCGCTGTCCACAAAGCCAAAGTATTCGCCCTTTGCCCTGTCTATCCCCGCATTTCTTGCGGAGGAGGAACCGCCGTTTTTCTTGTGGAACACGCGGATCCTTGCATCCTCCCCGGCCAGCCTGTCAGCCAGTTCACCGGTCCCGTCCGTGGAGCCGTCATCCACCAGCAGGATCTCCAGATTGCGGTAGGTCTGCCTGCGCAGGGATTCCACGCATCTTGGCAGGTACTCCGCCACATTATAGACCGGCACGATAATGCTGAGCAGCGGTTTTTCTTTTTCCATGTTCATGTCTTCTCCCATCCTCCGGCGCTTTCCTCTCCCAAAGCCAATTCAAACATTTTGTGCAGGCCTGCCCGAACAGTTACAGTGTTTCCCTGTGATAGCTGCGCACGATCCGGCGCATTTTCCTCTCGGAGATCACCGGGGCGGGTGAGCAGGGCCCCTGTGCGGGGAGAGCCGTGCATGCCGCGTCCTCCCCCAGAAAGCCCTTCCCTGCGAGGAATTCCACAAGCCTCTCCGCCGCATTCTCCGCGTTCCACTCATCGGTGATCGTTTTGATGGCATTCCTGCCGAGCTTCTGGCGCAAGTCTCTGTCCAGCACAAGCTGTCTTGTCATCTCAAAGAGCTGTTCCTCCCTGCCGTCCTCGTAGATCATGCCGTTTACGCCGTGCCTGATCAGGTAGGGAACTGCGCCCATCATATGGTCGGCCACCACCGCACAGCCGCTGTTCATGGCCTCGTTCACCACCGCGCCCCAGCCTTCCATTCTGTCGCTGGTGGTCAGATAGATATCCGCCCTCTCCATCATTTGTCTGACCCTCTCCGGCGGGCAGAAGCCGGCAAGCGTCACCTGTTCCCCAAGGTCATATTCCCTGATCAGCTGTCTGACAAGAGGCTCCAGTTCTCCGCCCCCCGCCATGGTCAGATGAAAGGAGCATCCCTTCTCCTTCAGATACCTTGCTGTCTTTACGGGCAGCTCCGGGTGCTTCCAGTCGATCATCCTGGCCGCCCAAAGGATCTGAACCGGCGGATTCTCCCCTGCCGTTCCCAGGTCATTTGTCTTCCCGCATCCGCTTCCTTCCTCTGCGCCCTCACAAAACAGTGGATACCTGCCCTTGTCCTGCATGAGCTTATCCACATCCGGCTGTCTTGTCTCCGGGAAATATCCCCATTTCAACATCTTTCCGGGGTAGGCATGCACAATGGCAAAATCCGAGGGCACATAGGCCCCTGCGCAGAGCAAATACACCTGTTTTTTTCTGTAACGGGTGTGATCTTTGTATTTTTTCAGAAGTCCCCTGGGGGAAACGGCCTTCCACTGTCCTGACTTGTACAGTCTCTCGCTGTAGCGGATGACCGGTTTTCCCTCTTTCAGCCTCTCTTCTATATAGCTCTCCTCATCCGTGCCGCCGAAAATCACCACCCGGCTCTCCGCGATCAGCCGTCTGCAGCTTTCCGGCTCCCGGTAATACAGCTTCAGATAGGGCTGTCGGTTGTTCTCGTGCCACCCCATCCGGATCCGCTCTTCCTCCATGGCTTCTGTCTGGATAAAGGCAAAGCTGCCGCCCAGCTTCTGATACATGGCATTGCAGAAGGGGATCTGGTGATGGTTCAGATAATTGGATACAAATATGCATTTCGTGTCTGCCGCAGTCTCTTTCAATCTTCGTCCGTCCTCATCATGTTTGCATAGATTTCGTTCATTTTCCGGTAGTTCATTCCTCTGTCATGGTTCTGCGCTGCATGATTTCCTGCATTCCTGCAATATTCTTTTCGTTTATTTTCATCCTCCCAGATCCGCACGACCGCCTCTGCAAGGCGCTCAGCGTTTCCCTCCAGCGCATCTTCCCTGTCCGCTTTCAAATCACTATTGTTATGAATGGTACCGGAAGCAGCCCTGAAGCCCTCGTAGAGGATGCCGTCTCTTCCGTCCGTAAAAATGCTGGGAACTCCTCCCACATCGGCGCTGACACAGGGCATGCCAAGCAGCATGGCCTCTCCCAGGGAGTTGGGGGAATTTTCTATGGCGGAGCAGCAGACAAACAGATGACTCCTCAGGTACCGCTCCTTCATCTGCGAGGCGCTCAGCCTGCCCAGAAAGACCACGCTGTCCTCCAGCCTGTTTTTCCGGATCAGCTCTCTTAAATATCTCCCGTAGCCGGAACGCTTCAGCCTTTGTTTGAAGCTGTCTGCACTCACCAGATCGTCTCCCGCCACGTAGACCCTTGCGTCCGGATACTTTTGCTGTATCAGCGGAAGGGCCGTCAGCATATAGTGGAGCCCCTTGATCGGGTAATCCCCCTGGCTTATAAAGATGGAATGGGGGATACAGTTCTCCTCTTTCCAGCTCTCCCCGTAAAACAGGGGGCGCAGAGTCTCGTTCATATGATAATACTTTGCCTGCGGATTCCACTGACCGGTATAGTACCGGTCCCAGGCTGTCCTGCCGGACACATTCTTTGCCAGTCCGATCGCCTCGACCTCCATTTTTCCCCGCAGGGCAAACTTCTGCTGCTGCTCTGTGATGCTGTCTTTTTTCAGGATATCCCGCAGGGTTTTGGAACGGATCACCCTCGCAGGCATATCTGCGAAATAGGCGTCTGCGTATACCGCACAAAGTCCCTGGATGCTGATGAGCAGGCGGCTTTTTTTCGGGAATACCCGGCACATGGCAAGGGTGTGGGGATATTCCGTGCCGAAGCAGTGCACAATGTCAGGTTTAAAATCCTCCGCGATCCGGCGAAGGCTCTCCTCCAGCTTCTCATCGTACCTCTCCGGGTGCACCGTATCCTCCTGAAAGCCGTAGGCAGTCAGGCTCCCGTCCGGAGTGGTGATCTTCCTCCCGAAGGTTCCCTGATTTTCCGAAGTCGGGAATGCCACTGCCAGTTCAATGCCGTTCTCAGATTGTTTTTTTATCACCACATCCGCAAGGCCGGAAATCCAGCCTTCCTTGTTGGATGCCTCCATCTGCAGCGCCTCCGCGATCACGGGCAGCACCACATTGCATAGCCAGAGAACTCTCATACATTTCCTCCTGTTCCTCTTAGTCAAAAATCCAGTTCCGGTAGGGAAGCAGCCTGATGTCCACCGCGTACATTCCCTTCAAAAGGATAATAAAATAACATGTGAATCCCCCGACAACAGCTAGATACGCCAGCCTGCGCAGCACCTTGTTCTCCATACCGTGAAGCAGTTCCGGGATCAGGAATATCTGCGTGATGATCATATAATATCCCACTCTCGACACCTCCGGTATAAAGGAGCCCAGGCAGTAGACCACAAGCCCGAAAAGATTTAAGAAAAAATAAAACCTGTTTTTTAAATTTTCCTTCACGCTTTTCCTGTAACAGATCATGCAAAGGATCAGCACACAGACACATTTTAAGATGTTCACATAGGAGAGCTGTCCTTTGTCAAAA
>CAYPSH010000021.1:0-3914 GCA_964413445.1 uncultured Acetatifactor sp. | reverse complement strand
GCCAGGGCGAAATAATAACGGACGGAATTCAGACTGTTAAAATAAAAACCGCCTGTCATTAAAAGGAACAGGGAAAAGGCGAAGTCTTCCGCCTGATCTCTGAGCGCCCGCACAAAGAAGAAGACCGTGGTCAGGGAAAAGAAGGCGAAGATGGAAAGGTACTGTGTCTTTTCCCCGTCGAAAATGCTGCGGAAGAGAAGCACGATCAGATTAAAGCCCGCCTCCGATGCCACGTGACGGTTCTGCTCGATCAGCTGAAAGTTCAGCCAGTACACCCAGTAGTCGTTTCCGACTGCGATCCTGCAGGCGGAGACACCCGCCAGCAGGCAGAAGATTGCAAATACAGCCACCCGGTTTCTTGCAAGAGTTCTGTCACACCCCACGCGCTCCCCGGGCTCTCTGCCGCCCCGAAGATATCCGGGGACAAATTCCCTGTTCTCCACGAAGAGTCCCAAAAGGATCGTGACGATGGTCAGGCCGATATAGATAAGTGCACTTTTTTCCATACGAATCCCCATGTCTTTCATAGCCTGCAAGCTTTCTTGCGTTTCACGCGCTGCGCAGGCACAAATCTACCTATCAGCGTTTTGTTTCCTCCGCCCCTTCCAGCATATAGCGCAATGCCTGCCCCATTTTTAAGTCACTGCACAGTTTTTCCCTGTGCGCCAGCAAAAAGCGGAGCGCCATCAAAGGTGCAAGCCTGCCGTACAGATACCGGTACAGCACGCCTCTGTCACGGAAAAATTTTTCATTGTAGCCCGAAAACCAGGTGGACTCACCCGCCTCTTCTCTCGCGATGGTCACCGGCGCCGTGTAGACCCTGAAGCCTTTTTGCATAAATTCCTTCAAAAAAAGGCTGTCCTCCCCGTTGCTGTATTTCGCCCCGCCGCCGAACAGCAGGGAAAACGTGACGCCGGAGGAAAGAAGGCTGTCCTTACGCACGGCAAAGCTCACCGCGCCGTACCTGCCGCAGTTGTACCAGTGTACCCGTTTTCTGTCCCGGATGTAGTAGGTGCGGCGGGACTCCTCCACCTCCACATTAAAGAGGATCATGTCCGCCTTTGGATTTTTTTCAAATTCAGCCGAGATTGCCGCCTCATAGCCGGGCTCATATACAATATCCTCATCGGAAAAAAGGCAGATCTCTCTGTCTGCCCTGAGGATGGCCTCGTTGCGGCTTCTGCCGACACCTCTGTCCGGAAAGGAGAAAAACCGCAGCCGATGGCCCTTGTATTCCAGTACTTCCTGATCCAGTCTGTCACACTGGTTGATCACACATGCATCCGAGTCCAGCCGCATATGCTCAGCCAGCGTCTCAGGTGTCTGATTCATGACAGAGGCAAGCACCTCCACCTTCATGGACGTTCCCCCTTTTCTTTCCACAGTTCTTTCCGCGCAAGTCTATTGTCCGGCGAACTTTTCCATCGCATAATATCTCCGGATCAGCCACTCGTCCGCCTCCCACAAAAGCACTGCGGTGACCGGACAGTCCTGCTGACTCAGATATTCATAAGTGTATTCCAGCTTCTTTCCCGCATGTCTGCCGGCTTTTACCGCCAGCAAAATGCCGTCCGCCTCCCGAAGTTCCCGGCAGCTTTCGGGGCAAAGCTCCACAGCAGGCTGCGGCGTCCAGTTTTTGTCCGCCGTAAGCCCCGGGCATTTTTCCCCAAGCTCATCCAGGATCTGTATCGGATCCGCCTGCCCGTCTGTGGTGCAGAGGGCAATATTCTTCTTCCCCTCAAAGAAATAACGGATGTTTTCTTCCAATCCCGGCGTTTCCATCGTCCCTGCCGTCTTCAGCCCATAGCGCCTCATAATGCTTGCGGGCAGATAGATGGCGTCGTCGCTAAGCTCCTTTAACAGCAGTATCACAACCACAAAAAAACAGGTCAGAACCGCACTGAGCGCAAACGCCCTGCCCGTCCTGATGTCCTCCTCTGCCGCAGGGGCATCTGCTGCAGCCTCCACGACCCTGATCTCATTTATCTCCCTCGTGGCTGCGGGGAAGTCCTCTGTCATCACCGCCTCCACTGCCTTTGCCACAGACAGGCTTAAAGCCGGGTCAGCCGTGGTCACCCTGGTGGAGGGCATGCGAAGGTCTGAGGCAAGGGAGGCACTTAAGCTCTCCGCAAGCTCCTCGCTGCTCATCCCTGTGTCACATCTTTCGGCAACAGCCTCCAGAAATTCTGTGGAATGCAGATAGGTGTTCCAGGTGGTCTCGTTGATGTAGACACTTCCCACATCCTTCTCCTCTTCCACAGCGTACTCCACATGATAGACGGACTCCGCGCAATACTTTTCCTCCGCCCGCAGCACGTGCTTCAGATAATAGCCGCCGCCAAAGACAAGACTTCCCGCCAGGGTCAGGCAGAGGATCACAGGGCTCTGGCGGAGCATGCGGAGCAGAGTCAGTCTCAGATCAAAGGGCTCCTTGCCGTAGTTTGCTTCCCACATACTCTACTTGTCCCCCTGCCTTTCCTCTTTCAGCGCCGTTATCTGTTCCGCTTCCACACCCTCTGTGCTGTCAGGCCAGAACAGAACCTTCAGAGTCAGCATCATCAGTTTGATGTCCAGCCACACAGAATAGTTTTCTATATAGGTCAGATCCAATTTCAGCTTGTCGTAGGGGGAGGTGTTGTATTTTCCGTACACCTGCGCAAAGCCCGCAAGCCCGGCCTTTACCTTCATGCGGAAGGCAAACTCCGGCATCACCTCCATATACTGCTCAATGATCTCCGGTCTCTCCGGCCTTGGGCCGATAAAGGACATGTCTCCCTTCAAAATATTGAACAGCTGGGGCAGCTCATCGATCCTGCATTTGCGGATAAACCTTCCCACGGGTGTAATACGGCTGTCATTTTTCTGCGCCAGTCTCGCCACACCGTCTTTTTCTGCATCCGTCCGCATGCTCCGGAACTTCATGATATAAAATTTCTCTCTGTCTTTGGTGCACCGGATCTGCTTGTACAATATGGGGCCGTGGTCATACAGCTTGATCAGGATCGCCGTGACCAGCATAATGGGGGATGTCAGTACGACCAGGATCAAGGCACAGACAATATCTATCAGGCGCTTGAAGAAGCGCTCCTCCATGGTCAGGCTGTACTCTCTGGTCAGAAGCATGGGACTGTCAAATACATGGAGCTCCTCGGCACCGCTCATGATCACATCCACGATCTTGGGCAGGACATAGACACGGATAGAGCGGCCGTAGCAGAACTTAAGAAGCGGATTTCTCGCCTCCTCCGGGATATCCCCCAGCACGACCGCGTTGCATTCCTCGTTGGCATAGGCCGTCAGGATGGCGTGGCATGTGGCCTCGATCCCCTCATTGACATTCCATTTTCCTGTGATGATATATTTGTCACTGCGGCTTTCAAATTTATTGCAGATGTTCTCGCATGGTCTGTCCCCGTGGATCAGCAGAAGCTTCCTGGGCGGGAAAATGTTCCTGTAGATCCGGTTGGCAATGTTGACGTAGATGATCACGAGGATGATCTGCTCCACCATCATGGTCAGAAAAGCATTGAGCGGGATCAGCCCTCTGGCCATAATACTCATCTCGAGATAGACGATGATATTTGCTAGAAGGGTGGAAAGCACCTGGGAAAAAACAATTTCGGCATTTTTCTGATAGCCGAGGCGTATCCCGCCGTAGGTGGAGGAGAAAAACAGCAGCACGATGATATAGAAGGCGATCTCCGCAAAGGTTCCTCTGCTCCACAGACCCTGCAGGTCTTCCACCACGCTGTACTGGAAGTCCGCATTCCAGTGGAGGTAGAACAATACCGCTTCCAACGCGATACAGATGGCGATCAGGCCTAAATTGATCAGTCTTTTAAAAGTTTCCAGTTTCCGCAGTTTATTTTCATTGGATGAAGTACTCAAAATAAGCTTCCTCCCGGTTATTTTTT
>CAYPSH010000020.1:5009-12825 GCA_964413445.1 uncultured Acetatifactor sp. | reverse complement strand
AAATCAGAATCAGGATCCTTGAGGCGAGAGTGGCGCCGACACTGTCCTTTGTGGGAGTGTACGGAGGAAGCTGATTTGTCTGAACAAAAAAGTGTACGCAATTTTGTTGACAGAATTTGGAATTATGTTACAATAAAAATAGTAGGTTAAACGATTAATAACAAAAGGACTCGCGGTTCCGGTACGGGGAAATACGGGATGTGGGACGAAGGAGAAAAGCCATGATGGATCGAATTGCCCGCAAAAGCAGTGAGGTTCGAAAAGCCATAAGGAAAGGGTGCGTTCTTTTTCTGGAAACAGACAGCGGCATCATCAGAATCTGGCCGCAGACGGAACGGATCATCCGGGTCTCCTACACGGAGCAGGGATGTTTCCCCACAGAGGAGCCGGAAAATTATTTTCCAGGTGGGCAGGGAGAACAGTTTATAGACCTTTCCGCAAGGGCAGAGCATGCAGGGGGGAACATAGCGCAGGAAGAGAACAGAACGGCAGAGGATACGGACTGGCAGTGGGAGGAGACAACCCAGGAGATCTGTATCCGGACGGCTGCACTGACAGTGCGTGTTGACCGGGGCAGCGGAGCTGTCTGTTATGAGAAAAAGGATGGCGTTGTTCTGCTGAGGGAAACAGATAAAGACAGCAAACAGCTGGAGGCCTTTGACACCTACCGAACCCTTGAAAATGATCAGGCGCAGATGGAAGAGATACAGACGCCGGACGGGGTAAAGCGTCGGATCCTGGCGGCGGATCGGGTCTTTGACCGGGTATTGTACCATACGAAAATTTCTTTTTCTTTTCAGCCGGAGGAGATTTTGTTCGGACTGGGACAGGCAGAGGAGGGGATGTGGAATCTGCGGCATACAACCCAGTATCTACACCAGGCAAACCGAAAGATTGCCCTGCCGGTGCTCTTGTCAGACCGGCAATACGGCATTTTGCTTTCTACACAGAGCCCGGCAATTTTTGAGGACAGCCAGTACGGATCTTATCTGTATACGGAGGCGGATGAATACCTGGACTATTATTTCCTGGCGGGGGAACCGGCGGAGGTGGTGCGTGGAATCCGCAGGCTGACAGGAAGAGCCGTGATGCTGCCCAAATGGGCTTTCGGCTATTTCCAATCGAAGGAACGCTATGAGACGGCAGAGGAAATCGAGGAGACTGCCCTGCAGTTTCGACAGACGGGATTTGGCATGGATGCGATCGTGCTGGACTGGATGTCCTGGCCGGATGGCTTGTGGGGGCAGAAAAGCTTTGACCCCGGGCGTTTCCCGGATCCGGCTTATATGGTCTGGAAGCTGCACGGGATGAGTGCGCATCTCATGATGTCAATCTGGCCGAACATGGATGAAAAATGCCAGGACTATCAGGAATTTCAAAAGGCAGGACTTTTGCTCCCCAACAGCAATATTTATGATGCCTTCTCCGAGGAGGGCAGGCGGCTGTACTGGAAGCAGGTGCAGAACGCTTTGTTTGTCCACGGGGTGGATGCCTGGTGGTGTGATTCCAGCGAGCCCCTCACCCCGGAGTGGAGCCGGAAAAAACAGCCTCCGGCAGGGGAAATGTACCGGATGTATGTGGAGGAGAGCTCTAAGATCATGCCTTTGGAACGGGCAAATGCCTATGGCCTCTGTCACGCGCGTGCAATCTATGAGGGGCAGCGCGGGCAGACAGACCAAAGGCGGGTGGTCAATCTGACCAGAAACGGCTACCTTGGAAGCCAGCAGTACGGGACGATCCTGTGGTCCGGCGATATCAGCGCAGACTGGGAGACACTGCAAAGGCAGATCACAGCCGGACTGCAGTTCTGCTCCTGCGGGCTGCCGTACTGGACGCTGGACATCGGCGCCTTTTTCGTGGGAAGGGGCAGCCAATGGTTCTGGGACGGAGATTATGAGAAGGGTACGGAGGACCCAGGTTACAGGGAGCTGTATGTCCGGTGGTTCCAGTATGGTGCCTTTCTGCCGGTCTTCCGCAGCCACGGGACGGATTGCGCCAGAGAACCCTGGCAGTTTGGCAAAAAGGGGGAGCCGTTCTATGATGCGCTTCTTGCGGCGGACAGGCTCAGATATCGTCTGCTGCCTTATATCTATTCGCTGGCTGGCGCGGTCTGGCGTGAGGACGCACTGATGATGCAGCCCCTTGTATTCGGATTCCCTGAGGATAAAAAGGCGGCAGAGATCTCACAGCAGTTTCTGTTCGGACCTTCTCTCATGGTCTGCCCGGTGACGGAGCCGATCCTGTATCAGGCGGGCGGCGTGCCTGTCAGAACGCCAAAGAAGACCAAACAGGTCTATCTGCCGAAGGGCGCGGACTGGTACGACTTTTATACCGGGGAAAAATATGCCGGCGGGCAGGAAATCTCTGTGGAACTTTGCCTGGAGCATATCCCGCTGTTTGTCAGAGCAGGAGCGATCCTGCCAACCACGGAACCGGGACTTTCCACAGCTCATATGGAAGGACAGGATATCACTCTGTTGATTTATCCGGGGGCGGACGGCCATTTCTGCCTGTACGAGGATGCAGGGGACGGCTATGACTATGAACAGGGAGATTGCTGTGTCACTGACATATTCTGGGATGAGAGCAGGCAGGCGGTGTCCTGGGAGACGAAGGGAAATCCGGAATTCCGCAGAGGGGAATTTCATGTGCAGATGTGTGGCATATGAAACAGGAGAAAGTGATCTGAAAAAACTGAATGAAGAAAACTATAATTATCGCATCCGTATAGAAAGAGAGGGGATTACGCATGGGGAAAACAAAACAGCTGGTTAATCCGTATCTGCCGTCCTGGGAATATATTCCGGACGGGGAACCATACGTGTTCGACGGTCGGGTTTATGTGTATGGTTCTCACGACCGTTTCAACGGTTATGTGTATTGTATGAACGATTACGTCTGTTGGTCAGCACCGGTGGAAGATATGGGAAACTGGCGCTATGAGGGGGTCATTTACAGAAAAACCCAGGATCCGTTTAATCCGGACGGCCGGATGTGCCTGTTCGCGCCGGATGTGACAAAGGGGCCGGATGGGAGATATTATCTGTATTATGTGCTGGATAAGGTATCGGTGGTGTCCGTTGCGGTCTGCGACACTCCGGCGGGAGCGTACGAGTTTTATGGCTATGTGCATTTCCCGGACGGGACGCTTCTGGGTGAACAGGAGGGAGCGGAGCCGCAGTTTGACCCGGGCGTATTGACAGAGGGCGACCAGACCTATCTGTATACCGGATTTTGCGGGGTGGGTGACCGGGCGCGGAGCGGGCCTATGGCGACAGTGCTCGAGGCGGATATGCTGACGGTGAAAAAGGCACCTGTTTTCCTCATGCCCAGTGAGCCCTACAGCGCGGGCAGCGGTTTCGAGGGGCATGAATTTTTTGAGGCACCATCCATCCGGAAAAGGGGAGATATCTATTATTTCGTTTATTCTTCTGTTGTGATGCATGAGCTGTGCTACGCCACAAGCAAAAATCCGCTGGAGGGCTTTACCTACGGCGGTGTGATCGTGAGCAATAACGATTCCCACATTGACACATATAAGCCTGCGGAAAAACCGATGTTTTACGGAGGAAATAATCACGGCAGCATTGTGGAGATCGGAAAAAACTGGTATATTTTTTATCATCGGCATACAAATGGGACAAATTATTCCAGACAGGGCTGTATTGAGAGAATTGCCTTCCGGGAGGACGGCTCAATCCCCCAGGTGGAGATGACCTCCTGCGGCGGGATGGAACCACTGCCCGGCAGAGGAGAATATCCGGCGTATCTGGCCTGCAATTTGTTCACGCGGGAAGAGCAGGCATACACGGACTGCACTGCAGGCTGGATGGACTGCCGTTTTCCGAAGATCACGCAGGACGGCAGGGACGGCGATGAGGAGACAGGTTATATCGCCAACATGCGCGATGGTGCAACGGCAGGCTTCAAGTATTTTGACTGTGAGGGAATCAGGCAGGTCCGAATCCGGGCGCGCGGATATGCAAAGGGCGCATTTGAGATCAAAACCGCATGGAACGGTCCTGCACTGGGAAAGATTCCCATTGAATTCACCAACATCTGGGTCGCCTATACAGCGGATATTGTGATCCCGGACGGCATCCAGGCAATCTATATCACCTATACGGGATCGGGAGCGGCGTCGCTTGCTTCTATTGAGTTTATCATACCGTCTGAGAAAGAAGAGTGACAGCCGATGACGGAAAGCAGAGGATAAGAATGGTCACATTAAAGGAAATTGCAGAGGAGTGCCAGGTTTCTACTGCAACAGTCTCCAATGTTTTAAACGGGAAACCGTTTGCCAGCGAGGAGACAAGGCAGAGAGTTCTGGAGGTTGTAGAAAAAAGAGGCTATAAACCGAATTATATTGCAAGGGGACTGCGAAAACAGGAGACAAAAACGATCGGGATCATTGCAGATGATATTGCTCAGTTTACGACACCGGGAATTGTGGAAGGCGTGATGAAATGCTGTGAGGAGCGGGAGTATCGAACCATCGTCAAGAATCTTCGTCTGTACGCAAGATGGAGCGACTCCTGGTATGACAACAGTGCGGCTTATCATTCGGTTCTGGACCCTGCGGTCGAGGAACTGACCTCCATCCGCGTGGACGGTATCCTTTATATTGCCGGACATGCCAGAATTGTGCCCTGCTTTCAGGGAAAGCTGGCGACGCCGACTGTGATGGCTTATGCGTACTCGCAGAATTCGAAGGTTCCCGCAGTGCTTCTGGACGATGAGACCAGCAGCTGTGAGATCATACGGTATCTGACAGAGCGTGGGCACCGGAAGATCGGTGTGATCGGAGGCTATGCCAACAATATGCACACACAGCGCAGGCTGTTGGGTTATCAGAAGGCATTGTTTGAAAAAAATATCCCGTACAATCCGGATCTGATGCGATATGCCGGTTGGGACAAGGATGCGGGATACCGGGAGACAGCGTCTCTGGTGCAGGCCGGTGTGACGGCAATCTTCTGCATGGCGGACCGTGTCGCCGGAGGTGTGTACAGTGCGCTGGATGAGATGGGGATGCGCGCGGGAACTGATATTTCCGTGGTAGGCTTCGACAACCAGGACATTGCGGAATATTTTGTACCCGGACTGACGACGATGGAGCTGCCGCTCCATGAGATAGGAGCAAAGGCTGTGACATTGCTGCTGGACCAGTTGAGCGCGGCAGACGGGGAGAGCGGCGGACAGACGGGCGGAGAATATCTGGTTCCCTGCAGCCTGATCGAACGCGGATCGGTGCGGGACATCCGGGAAAGCAATTCAAAAGATGAGATAAAAAGATGAAATAAAAAAATGAAATGGTATCCGGGGTTTTCAGAGTGGAAAACCCCGGTATTTTGTTTTAAAAAGATATTGATATAAAACCTTTTATAATAAAAATAATCCCCTATTTTATCCAAACAATTTGTGAATATTTACCAATTTCAAAAAGAAGTTTAAAGAAATAAGCAAAATAATATCCATAAAAGTCTGATAATATGATTGACAAATGTGCAACAATCTGCTAATATTCTAAATACAAACTTAATCGATTAACAGAAGGAGGGACAAAATGAAAGAATTTTTCAGTAACAAGAGGAAAGTAAGGTCTTTCAGGGAATTTCTCTACATCCTTCCTTTCCTGGTTCTCGTTCTGGTTTTTTCCTATTATCCGCTATATGGCTGGGTGTATGCTTTCTTTGACTACAAGCCGCCTTTTCCGCTGAGCAGGGATTCCTTTGTTGGATTCAAATGGTTTTATTCCATGGTGGAGAACAGCGTAAAGCGGATGCAATTGCTGAAAGTACTGCGCAACACCTTTGCGATGAGCGGGTTAAGCCTTCTGTTTTCCTGGTTCCCGATGATATTTGCAGTGTTTCTCAATGAGATAAAATGCACGCCGTTCAAAAAGGTCGTACAGACCGTGACGACGCTTCCGAACTTTATCAGCTGGGTTCTGGTGTATTCTATCGCCTACTCTGTTTTTAACAGTAACGGTGCGGTAAACTCGGTTCTGATCGGTATGGGAATCATTGATTCGCCGGTAATGTTTTTACAGTCCGGTGAACATATCTGGTTCAAGATGTGGCTTTGGCTGACATGGAAGAATGCGGGCTGGTCAGCGATCATGTACATAGCGGCAATCACCGGGATCGACGAGGAATTGATCGATGCGGCAAAGGTGGACGGGGCTTCCCGCATGCAGATCATCTGGAATATTACGATTCCCAGTATTCTGCCGACCTATTTTGTCCTGGTGATGCTGAGTCTGGCCAATTTTCTGTCAAACGGCATGGAGCAGTATTATGTATTCCAGAATGCGTTTAACAAGGACAGTATCCAGGTGCTTGACCTGTATGTTTACAACCTTGCGATGGGCAACGGAGGGTATTCTCTTTCCACTGCGATCAGCATGTTAAAGAGTGTTGTCAGCGTGGTGCTGCTCTGCCTGACGAATGGCATATCAAAAGCGGTCAGAGGAGAAGGCTTTATCTGAGGAGGGAAAGAAATGGCAAAGAAAAAGCAGGTGCCCAAACATAAATTTAAGGTCAGCTTCGGCGACAGGGTGATCAGCGTCGTGACCTATATTGTGTATACCTTTTTTGCATTTGTCTGTGCATATCCGTTTTATTACATTTTTATCAATACGATCAGCGCAAACAATTTAAGTGAGCGCGGAAAGATCATATGGCTGCCGAAGGAGATCCACTTTAACAATTATAAACAGGTGATGCAGATCCCGGACCTGTTCAGTGCCCTGAAGGTGTCAGTGGAGAGAACGGTGGTCGGCACAGCCATCACTGTGATCGTGGCTGCATTCCTGGGCTATATGTTCACCAGGGAATCGCTTTGGAAGCGCAAACTCTGGTATCGGATGGTGGCGGCGACGATGTATTTTAACGCAGGAATCATTCCCTGGTTCATCACCATGAAAAACCTGCATCTGACCAACAATTTCTGGGGTTATATCCTGCCGGCGGCTGTGCAGCCGTTCTACATCATCCTGTGTAAGACCTTCGTGGAGTCTGTGCCGAAGGAACTGCAGGATGCTGCGGAGATTGACGGAGCAGGAACGCTTAAGGTCTTTTTCAGCATTATCGTTCCCGTGATCAAGCCGATCCTGGCGACGGTGGCGATCTTTGCGGCGGTGGCGCAGTGGAACTCCTTCCAGGATACCTTGCTTTTGGTGACGGATCAGAAGCTGTATACCTTACAGTTTACCTTGTATCAGTATATCAACCAGGCAAGTTCCTTAAAGGCGCTGATCAGCAACACAACCTCATCGGCAAGCCTCGCTGCAAGCCTGGCGCATGCCGCGACAGCCACTTCCATCCGAATGACGGTCACGATTGTGGTGGTGACACCCATCATTTTGGTTTACCCGATCTTTCAGAGGTTTTTCACAAAGGGTATTATGATCGGCGCAGTGAAAGGATAACTGAAGAATAGTGGACGGCACAGGGAAGCCGTTGCTTATAAAAAAGAATGGAGGGTCATAGTATGAAAAAGAAAAAATGGACTTCGCTTCTGCTGGCAGCAGCGCTGACAGCTTCCTCGCTGGCAGGCTGCGGTGACACCGCACAGCAGGCAGATGCCACAGGCGATACCCAGCAGTCCGAAAAGCAGGAGACAGCAAAGTCGGACAGCGCGGCGGCATCGAGTGAAAGCTCTGCGTCGGACAAGGAACTGATGACTATCGAGATCTACGATGTGGCAGCCAATTATCAGGGTGTGCAGACCGGCTGGTTTGCTCAGGTTGTGAAGGAACGCTTCAATATTGAGCTGAATATCATCGCACCGCAGGTATCCGGCGATGCCGTGT
>CAYPSH010000020.1:0-4909 GCA_964413445.1 uncultured Acetatifactor sp. | reverse complement strand
GACAGATTATCAAACGGCACAGGCTTTATCTTCATTCCGGTAGAGGATCAGACTTACTATACCGATTCTGATACTTATTACGGAAGCGGCCGTGTATTCGGCGTCGGCTCTCAGGTAGACGATGAGAAGTATGAGAGAATCATGGAGTTCCTTGACTGGTATGCAAGTCCGGAAGGGCTTATGTTCCAGCATGACGGCATTGAGGATTTCAACTACACCGTAAATGCGGACGGAACCCTGACAGCAATAAATGATAATGCTCTGATGGATAACCTGCCGGTACCGGAGGAGTACGGTGGAGCAGGCTACAGCGACGGCAACAATGTGATCAACCAGTGGATCGTGGACAGCATCAGCACAAACCCGCTCACCGGAGAGACATACAACTGTAACTACTGGGCATCCTATAAGGAGGCGACTCTGACAGAGATGAAGAAGGAGTGGCAGGAGAGATTTGATGCGGAGGAACCTGTGGATTACATGATCAAGAACAATGCTCTGCTGGTAAGCCCGAACGTCAGCGTGAATCTGCCCAGTGATACTACAGATATTTCGGTGATCCGGAACCAGTGTAATGAGACTATCTGCGATTATTCCTGGAGAATGATTTTTGCGGCCAGCGACGCGGAATTCGACTCTATGTGGGATGAAATGTCATCCCAGCTGGACGGCTTTGGTTTCCAGGATCTGGTAGCTTTTGACGAGGCAAAGTATCAGATTGAGGTGGATGCGAAGGCAGCGGCCAAATAAATAGTAAAACAGCGGTCTCAAAGAGTGAACGCAAAATTTAAAAGATGTTTTCGCAATGCTGATGGCGTCTCTTGGACAGGAGGCGCCATCGCCATATCAGGAATGTTTCGTATTTATGGTGGGACAAATGAAGAAAATGGGGGAAAAAATGGATTTTTCGGCGATGCTTCCGGACGGCAGGCAGTTCGGATTCTGGGAGAAGGAGCAGCAGTATAAAAGAGAGCTTCATGTGAACGGCAGCCATCCGGAGGCAGACGATCTGGGAGACGGTACGATCGACAGACCGTTTAGGACGATACAGGCTGCGGCCGCACAGGCGGATGCGGGGACAAGGGTCTGGATCCACGGAGGAGAATACAGAGAATGGGTTCACCCCTGCTTCGGAGGCACGGATGCAGCGCACATGGTTTGCTACGAGGCTTATGGAGACGGAGAAGTCACCATCAAGGCATCCGAGCAGGTGACGCAGTTTGAAAAAAGCAGCGGCTGGAGGATGCAGGAGAACTTCGGAGAAATTCTGGATACAGAGAATATACGGATATGGCAATACCGGCTTGAGCCGGAACTGTTTCGGGGCTATAATCCCTTTTGTGCGGTGAATGTGCTGCATGACAGGCTGTTTCTGGAATATGACAAAACGGATATGACTTCCTACTTAAACAGACGGGGTATGGTATTCTGCGATGGTGAGCCGCTTTTACAGGTAGCGTTATACAACGGGCTGTCCCACCGGGACGGAACCTACTGGGTGGAGGCGAACGGTCAGACTGTCCACTTCCGGTTAAAAGGGGATGCTGACCCGGCAGACCACATAATAGAAGTGACCTGCAGGGAACAGTGCTTTGCCCCTGAGATTCCCTTTCTCTCTTATATCAGGGTGAAGGGGATCACCTGCGCCCATGCGGCGACAGGTGCGCCGGTGCCGCAGAGAGGGGCAATTTCCGCTTACAGAGGCCACCACTGGATCATTGAAAACTGTAAAGTAGACTGGTCCAACGCAGTGGGAATCGATGTTGGAAATGAATGCTGGCACCACGAAATACGGGAGGACCAGCAGATCGGATACAGTATTGTGCGCGGGTGCAGCGTGTTAAATGCGGGTGTCTGCGGCATTGCAGGACTGTTTGCCCAAAATATGCTGATCGAGGACAACCTGATCGAGGGAACAGGCTGGCAGAAGATGGAGCTCTCCTGGGAGGCTGGCGGCATCAAACTGCACAACAGTGTGAACGGGCTGATCCGGCGCAATCTGTTTAAAAATACATTTCGCGCCGACCATCTCTGGCTGGACTGCGGCAATGAGAACAACCGCATCACGGGAAATCTTTTTTTAAATGGGATAGAGCAGCGGGAAGCAGTCTTTATCGAATGCACCAGGGACGGAAAGAACCTTATCGACAACAATATTTTCTGGAATGTGGAAGGGCGCTTTGAACCGTCAAAAATTCCGGTGGAGCCGGGTTCGTCCGGCTGGTACAAGCTGAGGGAGTTTGATGTGGTAAACGGCTATGCCATTTACGGCGAGGGAACAGATCACCTCTATATTGCCAATAATCTGATCGCAAAGTGCAGGAGTGCAGGCTATTTCGCCAAACCGGTTCCGTTTCGGATGCATGGAACGGAGCGGGGCGGCACCTCAAGGGATGCCCGCCTGATCAACAATATTTTTTATGACTGTGGGGAGGCGGCGATCAAAATGCCCACCAGAGACAATGCTGCGGAGGGCAATCTGTATGTCCGGATGGACGGCGGTTATCTGCGGATTCTGTATCCGGAGCCGGAGGTCTGCCTGCATCTGCCCGCCTGGAAGGAATTTTACGGCTTCGACCTGCAGGGGCAGGAGGGGTGGTTTGATATAGAGGTAAATCCGGACACCTGCGAGCTTGTGTTCCGGAAGGCGCAGGATCGCCCGCGCGGACTTGACCGGGACATCCAAAGAAGAAACTTTCTCTATCGGCCGGAGTCGGTTTTGGAGGTAGAACAGGATGAAAATAGTAAGACAGATTACTACGGGAGTGAGAGAAACCCCGGAAAATGTGTGCCGGGACCGTTTCAGGAAATTCGGGAACAGAGGACATATCGGATTGACCCGAGAAAAACTGGTTTTCAGAGAGTGGACGGCGCTGGAAATCCTCAGATACAAAAATAAAAGAAAGGTGGAGAAAAATGCTTCGAACAGTAAAGACGGAAAATGGCTGGGTCAGGGGAATAGAGGCGGCAGACCCGCGCGTTACAGCATTTAAGGGGATTCCCTTTGCAGCGCCGCCGGTGGGAAAAAATCGCTGGCGGGCACCACAGCCCTGTGAGAGCTGGGAGGGTGTCCGCAAAGCCTATCGGTTTGCGCCAATCTCCATGCAGGAGACACCGGGCATCGGCGACAATGTGTATTGCAGAGAGTGGCATGTGGATCCGGAAACCGAAATGTCGGAGGACTGTCTGTATCTGAACGTTTGGACGAATGCGAAGAAGGAGACGGACAGACTGCCGGTGCTTGTCTGGTTTTTCGGCGGCGGATTACAGTGCGGGTATCCGTCTGAAATGGAATTTGACGGGGAGCGGCTGGCGCGCCGGGGCGTGGTTGTGGTGTCTGTCAATTACCGGGTGAATGTTTTCGGATTTCTGGCACATCCGCAGCTTAGCAGGGAGCAGCCGGACGCGCCCACAAACTTTGGAAGCCTGGATCAGCAGGCGGGGCTTTTCTGGGTAAAAAGAAACATTGCCGTCTTTGGCGGGGATCCGGGAAATGTCACGATTGCAGGACAGTCTGCAGGCGGCGGCAGCGTGCTGAGCCAGATGGCCTGCCGGGAAAACAGGGGACTGTTTCATAAGGCTGTCATCATGAGCGCAACGATCTGCAGCCCCTATGGCGAAAAAAGCATCGGGACGCCCACACCGCTGCCTGTGGCAGAACGAAACGGAGCGGCCTTTTTCGATTCCTTAGGGGTATCCAGTCTGGAAGAAGCACGCGCTCTGGATGCCTTCGTCATCCGGGATGGGTACCGGGATTTCTGCAGAGAGCATCCGATGATGACGACTGTACAGGATTCTCTCTTCTGTGTCGGTGATCCGCAGGTGATCTTTGCGGAGGGAAAACAGCTTCATGTACCGGTGATGGCGGGCAATACCGCGGATGAATTCCCCAATTTTATCAGGGCTTCCTCCGGACAGGAGCTGGAAGAGAAGGCAGGGAAGATCTTTGGGGAGAAGGCAGACGAATTCCTTGCATTTCCGGAGGCGAAGGCCGCGGATGGGGAGGGGAGATACGGGCTTGTCAGCGGGATTGAATGCACGGCAAAGGCACTGTTTTTACAGAATGAGAAAAATCCGCAGCCGGTTCCCTGTTATTATTATCGCTTTGCGCCGGATATGCCCGGCTGGGATAACGCCGGCACTTTCCACTCCTCTGATCTGTGGTTTTTCTTCGAAACGCTGGCAAAATGCTGGAGACCGTTTGTGGGCCGCCACTACGATCTGGCAAGGCAGATGTGTAATTACTGGACAAACTTTATCAGGACCGGAGATCCAAACGGCGCAGACAGTGACGGAACCCCCATGCCTGTCTGGACACCCTATACCGGGGAAACACCGTGTGAGATGATCTTTACCGGGCAGGGCGCAAGCCCCGTGACAAAGGAGGAGACTCCCTTTAAAGCGTTTCTGATCCGTGCGGTGACAAGGCAGCTGCTGTCGGGGGAGACTGAGCGCCCGGCGGAAGGATCATGAGGCAGTCATGTGCGCGCAGCAGAAAAGGACCAGAGACAAATAATGGGATAAACGGGAGCTTTTACAGGCAGGCAGCCGCAATTGCCATTCCTATTTCCCTGCAGACGATGATCACCATCGGTGTGAATCTGATGGATACAGTCATGGTGGGCACATTGGGAGAGACTGCGCTGTCTGCCACAGCTCTGGCGAATCAGTTTGTCAACATATATCAGATCTGCTGTATGGGAATCGGCATGGGTGCAAGCGTTCTGACAGCAAGATTTTGGGGAATGAGGGACATTTGTTCCCTGAAAAAAACGGTATCCATTATGCTTCGTCTGTGCACAGGGCTGTCAGTATTGTTTATGATACCGACAATACTGACACCGGGATCTCTGATGCATCTGTACACAGAGGATGCGCAGGTTGTGGAGCAGGGAAGCCTTTATTTCCG
>CAYPSH010000019.1:4866-12864 GCA_964413445.1 uncultured Acetatifactor sp. | reverse complement strand
AATGAGGAGGATGTGAAGAATGGTTTCCATAAAGGATGTGGCAAGGCAGGCCGGAGTGGCGATTTCCACGGTGTCAAAGGTTCTGAACGGCTATCCGAATGTCAGCGAGATGACAAAGAGAAAAGTGAACGACGCGATCCGGGAGTTAAATTACATTCCCAACTCCATTGCGTCAGCCCTTTCCTCCAAGCAGTTTGGAAGGATCGCTCTGGTGATGGACCCCAAGCGCCAGACCCAGGCCATTGACCAGATTTTTATGCAGTACCTCCTGGGGGCACTGGACAAGGCGAAAGAGCTCAGGCTCGAGGTGGTGACCATTTTCACGGATATGATCGAAGGGATGGATGCGGAGGAGGTCACCAGATATTTCCTTTCCCAGAGCATCAACGGAGTGGTCATCTTCGGCATGTCCCGGGAGGACAGGGTACTTCTCGAGCTGATCGAAAAGCAGGACTTTTTCTGCGTGGTGGTGGATGCACCCCTGGTCAACGAAAGGACAACGGCGATCGGAGTCGACCACGAGCAGGCGCAGTATGATGTGGCAAAGAAGACAGTGCTGGATGATGGCTGCAGCAGTGTTCTCTATATTGCGGGCAGACAGGACGGCTTTGTCACCGAAGAACGCCTAAAAGGCATCCGCCGTCTGGCGGAGGAGCTGGATCTTGGGGTGGAGGTAAAGCAGGGCGATTTCAGCGAGCGGACAGCCAGGGAGATCGCTTTCAAATATGGCCGGGACATGGACTGCATTGTCTGTGCTTCCGACCTGATGGCAATCGGTGCGGTGGACGCACTGACCGAGCTGGATATCTTCCGCCCGGTCTGCGGATTCGACGGGATCACACTGATGGGATATGTGGGAAAGCACATGAATACGGTGAAACAGGATTTCTACGCCATTGCCAGCAGGGCACTGGAGGAGATGAAGCTCCTTCAGGACGGGGAAGCGGGGCACCGGGTGATCATGCCACACAGCATTGTGAAGGGCGCAGAGGTGAACGGATGAATAAGGCACATTCGTAAAATTGCAGAATTTAGGGTAAATATGTAATTTTTTTCTTGCGGAAAACGTTTTCCTGTGATATTATGTGGATAATAAAGGAATACTATAGGAATAGAGCCGCATATCCTGCGGCCCCAAAATGAAGTCGTGGCAGCCTAAAAAGGAGCAGGCTGCAAGCGGAGGTTTGGAATATGGGTATGGAAGAGAAACTAAGCGAACTGACAGAAAAATGGTATGAGAAGTCGATCGAGGCATGCACGAATGAGGAGCTTTACAACTGCATCCTCCAGCTTACCAGGGATCAGATGGACGGGAAACCTCTGACAGAGGGGAAAAAGAAGGTGTATTACATCTCCATGGAGTTTTTGATCGGCAAGCTGCTGTCCAACAATCTGATCAACCTTGGTATTTATGAGGAGCTCAGCCGGGTGCTTGAGAAGAACGGGAAAAATCTGGCGGACATCGAGGAGGAAGAGCCGGAACCCTCGCTTGGAAACGGCGGGCTGGGACGTCTGGCGGCCTGTTTCCTTGACTCCATCGCAACCCTCGGCCTTCCCGGGGACGGCATCGGCTTGAATTATCATTACGGTCTGTTCAGGCAGGTGTTTAAGAATCGCCTCCAGAATGCGGAAAAGAACGACTGGATCCGGGAGAACTCCTGGCTCACCGACACAGGGATCTCCTTTGAGGTTGCCTTCGGGGACAGGAAGGTGAGGTCGAAGCTTTACGATATTGATGTGGTGGGCTATGAGAACGGCCACAACAAGCTTCACCTGTTCGATCTGGAATCTGTGGATGAGAGCCTTGTGGAGGAGGGGATTTCCTTTGACAAGACCGCAGTGGACAAAAATCTGACGCTGTTTTTGTATCCCGATGACTCCGATGAGGCGGGAAATCTGCTTCGCATTTATCAGGAGTATTTTCTGGTCAGCAACGGCGCTCAGCTGATCATCAGAGAGCTGAAAGAAAAAGGCTGTGACCTGTATCACCTGGATGAATATGCGGCGATCCAGATCAATGACACCCATCCCACCATGGTCATCCCGGAGCTGATCCGGATCCTGACATGGGAGGAGGGCTTCACCATAGAGGATGCGGTCAATGTGGTGAGCAGGACCTGCGCTTACACCAATCACACGATCCTTGCCGAGGCTCTGGAGAAATGGCCTCTGTCCTATATAGAAAAGGTTGTGCCCCAGCTGGTGCCCATCATCAGGGAACTGAGCGCCCGGGTGGCAAAGAAGTATCCGGACGGCAGGGTGCAGATCATTGACGACCAGAAAAAAGTCCACATGGCGCACATTGATATCCATTACGGCTACAGCGTCAACGGTGTCGCAGCCATCCACACGGATATCCTGAAGAATACGGAGTTAAACGCTTTCTATCAGCTCTATCCGGAGAAGTTCAACAATAAGACCAACGGTATTACCTTCCGCCGCTGGCTCCTCTCCTGCAACAGAGAGCTGAGCAGCTTCCTGTCAAAGAGGATCGGAGACGGCTATAAGAAGAATGCGGAGGAACTGGAGAAGCTTCTGGCGTTTCAGGATGACGAGATGGTCCTGTATGAGCTCGAGGCCATCAAACAGCTGAAGAAGAGGGAGCTTGCGGACTACATCCGAAAGAAGGAAGGCATCGCCCTGGATGCGGAATCTGTGTTTGACATCCAGGTGAAGCGCCTGCACGAGTATAAGCGCCAGCAGATGAATGCTCTTTATATCATCCACAAATATCTGGAGATCAAGGGCGGCAAAAAGCCGGAGAGGCCCATGAGCTTTATCTTCGGCGCCAAGGCTGCGCCCGCCTACACGATCGCCCAGGATATCATCCACCTGCTGCTGGTGCTGCAGGATATCGTAAACCATGACCCGGAGGTGAGCCGCTATATGAGGGTTGTCATGGTGGAGAATTACAATGTCAGCTATGCGGAGAAGCTGATTCCTGCCTGCGATATCTCCGAGCAGATCTCCCTGGCTTCCAAGGAGGCATCCGGCACCGGCAACATGAAATTCATGCTCAACGGCGCGGTGACTCTGGGAACCAGCGACGGCGCCAACGTGGAGATCCATGAGCTGGTGGGAGACGACAATATCTATATTTTCGGGGAAAAGAGCGACACGGTCATCGAACATTACGCCAAAGGGGATTATGTCTCCAGAGAATATTATGAAAAGAGCCCTGTCATCAGGGAGGCTGTCGATTTCATTGTCAGCGACAAGGTGATGGCAAGCGGCCACAGGGAGAATCTGGAGCGCCTGCACGCGGAGCTTTTGAACAAGGACTGGTTCATGACGCTTCTGGATCTGGAGGAGTATATCAGGGTGAAGGACCAGGCACTTGCGGATTATGAGGACAGACACAAGTGGAGGAAGATGATGCTGACCAATATTGCGAAGGCTGGCTTCTTCTCCTCCGACAGGACCATTGCGGAGTATAACCGGGATATCTGGAAGCTGTAATGTTTAAAAGCCTGAGGCGGATGCGCATAGATTGCAGCGCAGAGGAAAGAATGCGGCTTTGAAACAGCGGCAGGAAAAGAAACAGACAAAGAGAGGACAACAGATGAGAGCGAGCGGTGTGTTGCTGCCGGTGGCGAGCCTGCCTTCGGCATATGGAATCGGGTGTTTTTCAAAGGAAGCATATGAGTTTGTGGACAGGTTGAAGGAAGCGGGGCAGAGCTACTGGCAGATCCTGCCGCTGGGGCCCACCAGCTACGGGGATTCGCCCTACCAGTCCTTCTCCACCTTTGCGGGGAACCCTTACTTTATCGATCCGGAGGATCTTGTGGAGAGAGGGTTTCTCTCAAAAGAGCAGTGCGACAGCTACGACTTCGGGGATGATCCGGATTATATTGATTATGCAAAGATATACAAAAGCCGTTTCAGGCTGCTTCGGACGGCCTGGGAAAACAGCAATGTGGAAGAAACGGAAGATTACCGGAAATTCGTGGAGGAAAACGCTGACTGGCTGGAGGATTACTGCCTGTACATGGCGGTGAAGGCCTCCTTCGAGGATGCGTGCTGGGTGGAGTGGGATGAGGATATCAAGACCCGCAGGCCAGAGGCGATGAGCGCTTACAGGGAGAAGTTTGCTGAGGAGATCCGGTTTTACCGGTTCCAACAGTATATGTTCCGGCTCCAGTGGGAGAAGCTGAAGGGCTATGCCAACCAAAAGGGCATCAGGATCATCGGGGACATCCCGATCTATGTGGCCTTTGACAGCGCGGATGCGTGGGCAAATCCGGAGCTGTTCCAGTTTGACGAAAACTGTAATCCCAGGGCGGTGGCAGGCTGCCCGCCGGATGCCTTCGCCGCCACGGGACAGCTCTGGGGGAATCCCCTCTACGACTGGGAGTACCACAAAAAGACAGGCTTTTCCTGGTGGATGAAGCGTCTGGCCGCCTGCTTTGAGCTGTATGACGTGGTGCGCATTGACCATTTCCGCGCCTTCGATGAATATTATTCCATTCCCGCAGGCATGCAGACCGCGGAGATCGGCACCTGGCTGCCGGGCCCCGGGATTGAGCTGTTTGAGGTCATGAAGCAGACTCTCGGGGAGAGAGAGGTCATTGCGGAGGATCTGGGCTTTTTGACCCCCTCTGTCCTGGAACTGGTGAAAAAGACAGGCTTCCCGGGGATGAAGGTGCTGCAGTTTGCCTTCGACTCCAGGGAGGAGAGCGACTATCTGCCCCACAACTACGATCACAACTGTGTGGTCTACACCGGAACCCACGACAATGATACTTCCCGGGGCTGGTACGAAAAGCTGGATGAGACGGACAGAGCGTTCTGCGCCCGGTACTTAAATCTGAAAGACGCTTCAGAGGTGACGGGTGAGATGGTCCGCGCGGCTCTTTCCAGCGTGGGAGATCTCGCGGTGATCCCCATGCAGGATTACCTGGAGCTTGGCTCCGAGGCCCGTGTCAACACTCCGTCCACCCTGGGAGACAACTGGAAGTGGCGGATGCGCAAGGGAGCCTTCACGGACAGCCTGGTGAGAGAGATGGCGCTGCTTTCGCAGACCTACGGAAGGGCACCGAGAACATTCTGACGGCATCTGACAGCGGAAAGAGAACAAAATAAAAGTTGAAACTGCAAAGAATTGATAGCAGATTTTGTTGAAATGACGCAGACACAGAGGTAAAATACCCGTGGAGAGCAAAGCGAAAAAGCACAGGAGGATCAGAAAATGATCAAAGGATTTAAAATGAAGCTGTATCCCGGACAGGAGGCAGAGTATGAAAAGAGACACAATGAACTCTGGCCCGAAATGCAGGATATGATCCACGAACACGGCGGAAAGAATTATACGATTTTTCTGGACAGGGAGACGCTGACCCTGTTCGGCTATATTGAGATCGAAGATGAGGAGCTGTGGGCAAAGGGCGCCGACACTGCGATCAATCGCAAGTGGTGGGATTTCATGGCAGACATCATGGAAACCAATCCCGACAACAGCCCCGTGAGCATCGATCTCAAGACTGTATTCCATCTCGATTAAGCACTTACATCGTTGGGACTTTCCTTCCCGGCCTCAAAGTCAAGAGCATTCTGCAGGGTGGTCTCCGCAATGGCGGAAAGCGCTTCCCTTGTGAAAAAGCCCTGATGGGAGGTGATCATCACATTGGGGAAGGAGAGCAGCCTGGCGGTGGTAGAATGCTCCAGGATTTCGTCTGAGCGGTCTTCGAACACATTGTTCGTCTCCTCCTCGTACACATCAAGTCCCACGCCTGCAAATTTGTGCATACGGATTCCCTCGATCAGGTCATTCGTTTTGACTAAAGCGCCCCTTGATGTGTTTACTAAGATCACGCCGTCCTTCATCTTCCGGATGGTGTCGAGGTTTATAAGATGATAGGTGGAGTCCATAAGAGGGCAGTGAAGAGAAATGACATCACTGTCAGAAAGCAGTTTTTCCAGCGGAACATACTCCACAAACTCTTTCAGGGAAGGATTTTCATACACATCGTAGGCGATGACCTTCATGCCGAAGCCATGGCAGATCCGGCACATGGCGGCGCCTATCTTGCCGGTACCGATAATGCCTGCGGTCTTCTGATAGAAGTTAAAGCCCATGAGGCCGCCCAGGCTGAAGTCGTTTTCCCTCACCTTGTTGTAGGCCTTGTACAGTCTTCTGTTGCAGGCCAGGGCAAGCGCCATGGCATGCTCTGCGACTGCCTCCGGAGAGTAGCCGGGGACACGCATGACACGAATGTCATATTTTGCTGCGGCATCCATATCTACATTGTTAAATCCGGCGCAGCGCAGCAGCACCAGCCCGACCCCTTTGCTGTGAAGAATGGAGAGAGTCTTCGCACCGATATCGGAGCTGACAAAGGCGCACACCCCGTCGAAGCCTTCCGCCAGGGCAGCAGTCCTTGGATCCAGATCGGATTTGGTGTATTCCACCGTGATCCCGGGAAATTTTATCAGGGTTTCCTCAAAGGATGTCCGGTCGTAGTTTTTGGTATCATAAAATAATAGTTTCATTCCTAACCTCTTTTCCCGCGAGATGCGTTTTCTTCTTATCAGAATAAGTATACCACATTTGAAAGAAAAAATTTTAAAAAAGAAGGAGGATATTCCTTTCTTTTCTTTTTTTTAAATTTTTTTCCCGATTTGTGCTTGACAAACGTGCGGGACAAAACTATAATTATGCAATACCTAGTTACCAGATAGGAAATATAGAGAATTGTGCGGAGCGGTGATAAAAAAACAGAATATTTCAATCAATATTTCCAAGGGAGGAAAAAGACATGTCATATGCAGACTGGAAAGCTGCCGTCATAAGCTATGCGGAAGAAAATAAAAAGACATGGCAGGATATCGCACTTGAGATTCACGCGAAGCCTGAGGTGAGCAATTATGAATTTTTTGCCTGCGAGACTCTTTCAAAAGCGCTCGAGAAGATCGGATTTCAGATAGAACTTCCGGCGGCAGGACACAGGACAGGATTTGCCGCCAGCTACAAAAGTAAAAAACCGGGACCGGTTATCTGTTTTTTGGCTGAATATGATGCACTGACCGGGATCGGACACGGCTGCGGACACAATCTGTTCGGCGCCACATCGTCTCTGGCTGCGGCATCCTTAAAAAGTGTGGTGGACGAGACAGGCGGAGAGATCAGAGTGTACGGCACCCCCGGAGAAGAGGGCGGGGAAAACGGCAGCGCAAAGGGAAGCTTTGTGCGGGAAGGATATTTTAAGGATGTGGATGCGGCCCTCTGCGTTCATCCGGCGACAAAGCCGCAGCATGAACTGACCGGGAAAAACCTGGGATGTGTGCCGGTGGATATCGAGTTTTTCGGAGTGTCGGCACACGCGGCTGGGGAGCCCGAGAAGGGTGTGAATGCACTGGACGCACTGATCCTCACGTATACGGCGATCAACGCACTCAGGCAGCAGCTGACAGATGATGTGAGGATCCATGGGATCATCACACACGGCGGAACCGCTCCCAATGCCATACCGGATTACGCAGCGGCGAAATTTTATCTGCGTGCGGCGTCCAAAAAGGGTCTGGAAGAAGTGTACGGGAAGGTTGAAAAGATCGTGGAGGGTGCAGCGCTCCAGACCGGGGCAAGGGGATCGATGAAGCCCTATCAGAACTGGGTGGAAAATATGGTCCCGACTCCCTCTCTGGATGCGATATATGAAAAATATCTGAATGAGTTTGGCGAGCAGATCACCCATTTGGAGAATCCGCCCTTAGGCGGCTCCAGCGATGTGGGAAATGTCTCACAGGTGGTTCCCACCATACAGCCCACCATAGCGATCACCGACAGGGAGATCAGAGGGCACAGCGCCGAGATGGTGGAGGCGTCAAAATCAGAGAAGGGTCTGGATTCCATCGCGCTCGGCGCCAAGGTACTCGCACTGGTCGGACTGGAACTGATCACAGATCCGGAGCAGTTAAACAAAGTGAAGGAAGACCATGCCTATCAGGTCTTGCATCAATAAACAAAAGGAGGAGCATTATGAAAAAACAAAAAGGTTTTAA
>CAYPSH010000019.1:0-4766 GCA_964413445.1 uncultured Acetatifactor sp. | reverse complement strand
GGTTCTCAGACAGCCGCTTCGGCTTCTGCGTCAACAGAATCCTCAGAATCCGGCAGCCAGGAGGCTTCTTCCCAGGAAGCGGGAAGCCAGGAGGACGAGAAGCATGTCCTGAACTGGATCGCGAGCGGTGAAGTGACGACCATGGACAACAACAAGAGCTATGACACGATCTCCTGGAACGCACTGGAATACTTTAACGACACGCTTTATACCCTTAACAGCAACAATGAAGCCATTCCCAGCCTGGCATTGGACTACCCGACGCTCAGCGATGACGGCCTGACGGCAACCATCGAGATCCGCCATGACGCGTACTATTCCAACGGGGAAAACATCAAGGCTCAGGACATTGTCTATTCCGCAAAGAGAATTGTTGACCCCGAGACAGGCTCACAGGCTGCCTCCAACATCAATTATATCAAGAACGCATCAGCAGTGGCTTCCGGGGAACTGCCCGTCGATGATCTGGGAATCTCCGCACCGGACGACTATACTCTGGTGATCGAGCTGGAAGCTCCTACCCCTTATCTGAACAATAACCTGACCAATGTGATCTTAGGGCCCCTCTCTCAGAGTTATGTGGAGGAGCAGGGAAGCGACTACGCCCTGAGCTCGGACCACCTTCTGGCCAGCGGCCCCTACATCCTGGAGGACTGGGAGGGAGCAAGCATCTCCTGGAAGTATGTAAAGAATCCTTATTTCTGGGATGCAGACAATATCTATTTTGACGAGATCAACATCCAGATCGTGAAGGAAGTGTCCACCGGTGTCAGCCTTTTTGAGGCAGGTGAGCTGGATGGCGTGAGCCTGTCCGGCGACTATATCAGCCTTTACTCCGGCACAGAAGGATTTCTGCAGGTTCCCACACTCCGCATGACAAACCTTGAGCTTGGTGTAAACTCCGTAAACGAGGTCGGTGCATCCGGGACAAAGTCCAGCGGTTACCTGAAGAACGAGAACATCAGAAAGGCCATCAACCTGGCGATCAACAGGGAAGAGCTGGTAAATGTGGTATTGAACGGTGCAGGAACTCCCGCAGTGGGCGCTATTCCCAACGGAATCGCTGTCAACCCTACAAACGGCAAATCCATCGAGGAAGATTTCGGCAACCTGGTTGTGTATGACCTTGACGCTGCAAAGGAATATTTTGCAAAGGGACTGGAAGAGCTTGGAAAAGATGCCATCACATTGGAACTGTACACCTCCGACGACGACCAGAGCATCCGCATCGGAACCTATCTCCAGTCTGAGCTGCAGAAGCTGGACGGCCTTACCATCGATGTCAAGAACGTGACTTCCTCCGTGCGGTTTGAAGTGATGATGGCTTATGACTTCGATATGGCTCTCGGCGGATGGAGCGGTGAGTATGATCCTACCTCCTACATCAAGCAGTTTGAGACCAGCTATGAGCACAATCACGGCAAATGGGTATCCGATGAGCTGACAGACCTTGTCAACAAGCTGGAGACCGAGGACGGAAATGATTTTGAACTCCGCTGGGAGCACTTAAGAGAGGCAAATGAGTACATTGTGGATAATGTTGTGACCGTTGACCTGTATCAGGGCGCAGCAAGCTATCTGGTAAATCCCGACCTGAAGGGCATTATCACCCATCCGCTGGGAACCGCGGTAGACATCCGCCGTGCTTACTTTGAGTAGAAAACAATGAAGACAATTTTAAAAGGACTTGCTCCGAGAATCATCTACATGGTTCTGACCTTGTTTATCATTATCACCCTGACGTTTTTCCTGATCAATTCCCTTCCGGGAACGCCCTACAAGAATCAGGAGAAGCTGTCAGACACACAGATTGAAATTCTGAATGAAAAATATGGCTTTGATAAGCCCTTGGGAGTGAGATATCTGACTTACCTGAAAAATGTACTGCACGGGGACTTTGGAATCTCACTCCAGTTCTCCGACCAACAGGTGTCCAGGCTGATCGGCTCAAGGATAGGCCCTTCCATCCAGATCGGCCT
Organism: uncultured Acetatifactor sp.; assembly: GCA_964413445.1. Lineage (GTDB taxonomy): Bacteria > Bacillota > Clostridia > Lachnospirales > Lachnospiraceae > Acetatifactor. The sequence continues at coordinate 2,787 of CAYPSH010000019.1, read as the reverse complement.
GCAGGCCGTCATCTTTGGCACGGTGGTCGGAGTGCTGCTTGGGCTCATTGCGGCAATGAAGCAGAATACCTGGCTGGATACGCTGTGCAGTTTCCTGGCGATCATAGGGCGGTCTGTGCCGAATTTTGTGGTCGCAGTGGTACTGCAGACCATATTCGCGATCACTCTTTCCCTGCTGCCGATCGGACTCTGGAATCAGGGCTTCCGCTCCTCGATCCTGCCCAGCCTCGCCCTCTCCATCGGGCCCATGGCTGATGCGGCCAGATTTATCCGGACCGAGATGATAGAGGTCTTAAACAGTGACTACATAGAGCTGGCGAGAGCGAAGGGAATGAGCGAGCTGCAGGTGGCGTTCAGACATGGGCTGCGAAATGCAGTGATCCCGCTGATCACCACTCTGGGCCCCCAGGTTGTCGCTCTGATGACAGGTTCCATGGTTGTGGAAAATATCTTTTCCATCCCGGGACTGGGAGAGCAGTTTACGAAGTCGATCCTGGCAAACGATTACTATACCATCATGGCCATCACCATTCTGTATTCGGCTCTGCTGGTGACAGTTTTGTTTCTGACTGATATTCTGTATCAGATCGTCGACCCGAGAATAAGGCTGAAAGGGGATAACTCATGAGTGTGACCAGTAAGACAGTACCGGACGAATTATTTGTGCCGAGAGACAAGGCGGTCGATTCGCATGACGAGATCCCGGAAACACCGTCCTTAAGCTTTCTGCAGGACGTGTGGAGAAGACTGCGGAAAAACAAGACGGCAGTCGTCTGCATGGTAATTCTTTTCATTATTATAACATTGGCCTATCTGGCGCCGGTGATAGCGCCGCACGACCCTTATGAGCAGAATGTGGCGTTTGGAAACCTTCCGATCAAGCTGCCGGGCGTACATATCCACGGGCTTGACGGGTATTTAAAGCTGAATGGCACCTGGTATGACAAGTACGCCGCCTCGGGCGTGCCGGAGGGAACCTACTATTACTTCGGCACGGACGAGTTCGGCAGGGATCTCTTTTCCAGGGCTCTGTACGGGACCAGGATTTCCCTGACCATTGCTTTCCTGGCGGCAGTCCTCGATCTGACCATCGGGCTGTCCTACGGGCTTGTGGCGGGGATCAAGGGCGGTAAGATCGACAATGTGATGATGCGCATCATTGAGATCCTGTCGGGGGTTCCCAACCTTGTGATCGTGGTGCTGATGATTTTGATCTTTCAGCCGGGCATCACCTCTATCCTGATCGCCATGGTGATGTCATCCTGGATCTCCATGGCCCGTATCGTCAGGGCTCAGACGCTGAAGATCAAGAACATGGAATATGTTTCTGCGGCCAGGGTTCTGGGGGCATCGGATCTGAAGATAGCCTTTAAGCATATCCTGCCCAATATCAGCGGAATTGTCATTGTCCGCACCATGTTCTCCATCCCGTCGGCAATCTTTTTCGAGACCTTCCTGAGCTTTATCGGTGTGGGGCTGACCATTCCCCACGCATCGATCGGAACATTGCTGAATGCGGGATACAAAGTATTTCGGATTTATCCCTACCAGATGTGGGTGCCGACTGTGATCATCTGTATCATCATGTTGTCCTTTAACCTGTTTGCAGATGGACTCAGGGACGCCTTCGATCCCAAGATGAAAGATTAATGTGCCTGTGCAATGCGATAGAACGCATGAAAGCCCGCAGGCTGCGGAGAAGAGATTTATTGACATGAGCGAGAATATACTGGAAGTGAAAAATCTGCATATCAATTTTTCCACCTTTGCAGGTACGGTTCACGCCGTCAGAGGAGTGGATTTTGCATTAAAACGCGGAGAGACCCTTGCGATCGTGGGAGAGTCCGGCTGCGGAAAAAGCGTCACCTGCAGAGCTCTGATGGGGCTTCTTGCAAAAAACGCGGAAATTGTGGAAGGCGAGATCCTGTATGAGGGAATCGACCTGCTGAAGAAGAGTGAGAAGGAAAAACGGATGTTTATGGGGAAAGAAATATCCATGATCTTTCAGGACCCCATGACGAGCCTTGACCCCACCATGAAAATCGGGAAGCAGATCAGTGAGATGATCCGTCTCCATGAAAAGGTAAGCAAGGCGGATGCAAAGAAGAGGGTGCTGGAACTGCTGGAGCTGGTGGGAATTCCTGACCCCGAGGTCAGATATCACCAGTATCCCCATCAGTTTTCGGGAGGGCAGAGGCAGAGGATTGTGATCGCCATCGCCCTGGCCTGCAATCCGAAGATCCTCATCGCCGACGAGCCCACAACAGCTCTGGATGTCACGATCCAGGCGCAGATCATGGATCTTTTAAAGGAACTGCAGAAAAAACTGAAGATGTCCATCATCTTTATCACCCACGATCTGGGTGTGGTGGCCAATGTGGCGGACAGAGTGACGGTCATGTACGCGGGAAAGATCGTGGAATACGGCACGGCGAAGGAAGTCTTTTATGATCCGAGACATCCCTATACCTGGGGACTGATGTCTTCCATGCCGCTCTTAAATGACGGGACGGAAGCACTGCACAGCATTGCGGGCACTCCGCCCCAGCTTCTGGTGCCGCCGAAGGGAGATGCGTTCACACCCAGAAATGAGTTTGCCTTAAAGGTGGACGAGGAATACGAACCTCCATTTTTTCAGGTTTCGGACACCCATTATGCAGCCACCTGGCTTTTGGACCCCCGGGCGCCGAAGACAGAGCCGCCTGAGGCGGTGCAAAAGATCATACAGGAGCACAGGGGGAGAAGTGTTTAAAACATGGAGAGAGAAGTACTGTTAAAGCTGAATGA
>CAYPSH010000018.1:9845-13250 GCA_964413445.1 uncultured Acetatifactor sp. | reverse complement strand
CAGTGCCCTCTCATCCACCTGGCTGTCCCCGTTCTGGCGTTTGTACTCCTGGTTGTTCGCGGCAAAATGCTTCAGGCAGGAGGACACCCCCGCCGACTGCTGCCCACGGGTGTAGGCGGCCGCCAGCTTTCCCGCCAGATACGGGTCTTCCGACAGATACTCAAAGTTTCTGCCGCACAGGGGATTCCGCTTGATATTGCAGCCGGGCCCCAGGACTACGTCCACCCCTGCCGCAATTGCTTCCCTGCCGATCGCCTCTCCCTCTGCGGCATACAGAGCCGGATCCCATGCCGCCCCGGCCGTCACCGCCGCCGGAAAACAGGTCGCCGGATGGGAATCATGCACCCCGATCATGTCCGTCTCGCCGCCGCTCTGACAGCGCAGCCCGTGAGGGCCGTCAGACATGGTGACGGCCGGTATACCGTAACGCTTCATCCCCTTGGTATGCCAGAAGTCCGCACCGGTGCAAAAGCTTATCTTTTCCTCTATGGTCATTTTGCCAATAATTTCCGTGATGTTCATAGCGCCCTCCGTTTCTGCGCATTGCCTGCCCGGGGGCAGGCACAGATTCCACACAAAGCTTATCGGCTGCAACTTCTTTCCCTGTAAGAGTTTGTTCTTTTGTTCTGCTTAAATACTTTTTTTCATTTACTTTTTTGTCTCAGAATGTTACAATAGAGTATAAGCTTATGGCAAACGCAATGATTTTTTCGTTTACCATATATATACTTTGGGGAGAGGGAAATGTATCATGACAACATTGTCTATGCTTGCTTCAGCTTCAATGAACCGTTCTCTTTTTTACGAAGTCAATTCGGACACTGTCAATGCCCGCGTGATGGCGGATTCCGGTCAGGAGCTGGTCCAGTTCCGCAGCGGTTCCTCCATGCGCATCTGGTATAATGATCAGCTTGACGATTATGCGCCCCACTGGCACACCGCCCTGGAGATCATCGTTCCCATCGAAAACTGGTATGATGCCAAAGTGGGAGGGACCTGTTTTCACCTGGTCCCCGGGGACATCCTTCTGATACCGGCAGGAGAGCTTCATGCTCTGAAAGCCCCTTCCTCCGGAAGCCGTTTTATCTTTCTCTTTGATCTGACTGCCTTTACAGGTTTACATGATTTCGCCGGGATCCAGCCCATTATCGCTTCCCCCATCCATCTCACCCGCGCCGCTTTTCCCCAGATTTACGACGACGTGTACCAGCTTCTGATACAGATGAAAAATGAATACTTTACCGGGAACGAGTTTGCGGAGCTGACCATCCATGCCCTGCTTTTGCACCTGTTCGTAAAGCTCGGCACCAACCATCTGGAAAGCATCAACCTGTTTCCCAATATGCGTGTGCATAAGCAAAAGGAATACATGGACAAGTTCAACACCGTCATGGACTACATCGACTCCCATTACACGGAGGACTTAAACCAGGACGATATCGCGGCCTCCGTGGGCTTCAGCAAGTATCATTTTTCCAGGCTTTTCAAGCAGTACACCAACTATACCTTTTCCTCCTACATCACCCGCCGGAGGATCCGGGCGGCGGAGAATCTCTTAGAGCAGCCGGAGCTGTCTGTCACGGAGGTGGCGCTTCAGTCCGGCTTCCCCAGCATCTCCACCTTCAACCGCGTCTTCAAGCAGGTGAAAAACTGCACGCCCAGCGAGTACAGGGAGAAGAACTCCTATATCCGCAATGCGGCATGCTCATGAAGCGAAAGTGCAGAGGGCAGTCCTATGCGGGATTTTTTTCCTCCCCGTCCGGATTGCTGATCAGGATCTTCCCCTCATGGAAGGCGATGCTGACCCGGTTGCCGGAAAGGCCCAGCTCCCGCAAAAGCTCCGCCGGAATCTGCACCCGGCCTGCCCGGTCCACAATGGCAAATTCCTCCTGGGTCTCCTCCGCCCTCCAGTCCACATCCGCTTCCTTCAGCCTTTCCGCATAGATTTCCTTCAGCACCCTCTCGCTGCTGATCTTTCCGTCCCGGATGGCGACCACGCGCTTCACCTTTTTGGAGAGCGTCGTATCATGTGTGACGATCAGAATGGTCTGCCCGTTCCGGTTCAGCTCAGAGAACACATCAAAGATATAGTCGGCGGTCCGGCCGTCCACGCTGCCTGTGGGTTCATCCGCCAGAAGAAGCTTCGGGGAGTTGGCGAGGGCAATGGCGATCGCCACTCTCTGCTGCTCTCCCCCGGACAGCATATTCATCCGGCTCTTCCTCTTAGAAGCCATTCCCACCAGCTCCAGAAGCTCCATGGCTTTGGCTCTTTTCCTGCGCGTGTCGGACAGGCTCATGGGAAGCATGACATTTTCCAGGACCGTCAGAAAGGGAAGCAGGTTTCTGGCGTTGTTCTGCCACACAAAGCCCACCGTGTCCCGCTTGTACAGCACCAGATCCTTCGGCGTCATCTTAAACAGATTCTTTCCCGCCACCACCAGCGCCCCCGCGTCCGGCTGATCCAGGCCGCCTATCATGTTTAAAAAGGTGGACTTACCGCTGCCGCTGTTTCCGATGATGGCGGTCAGCTCCCCCTCCTCCACCTCAAGGTCCAGTCCCTGCAGCGCAAGCACCTCTGTCAGCTTCGTCTTATAGATTTTTACAAGTCCCTCTGCCTGTATCATCTTTTCCGGCATACCTTCCACCCCGTCCGCCCCGTTTTTTTGCATCCTCATTTTCAGCCTGGCTGCGCAGCTTTCGAAAGCTGCTGTCCGTTCTCCAGCTCGATCACATGATCCGCCGCATCCATCAGCCCGGCATCGTGTGTCGTCATCAGCACGCTGATGCCTTCCCGCCTTGTCATGTCAAGGAAAAGCTTCACCACCTGTGCCGCAAGGCGCGAGTCCAGCTCCGCCGTGGGCTCGTCCGCCAGCACAAGCCCCGGGCGGTGTGCGATGGCTCTGGCGATCGCCACTCTCTGCTGTTCCCCGCCGGACATCTCCGCAGGCATATGCGTCATGCGGTTTCCGAGTCCCACCATCTTCAGGCATTCCTGCGCCCGCCTCTGTCTCTCCGCAGCGTTTCCGATCCCGGCCAGCCGCATGGAAAACTCCACATTCTGAAGGGCGTTCATGGCAGGCAGCAGTGACACTGCCTGAAACACAAACCCCATCCTGCATCTGCGCAGGTTTTCCCTCTCCCTGTCGGAAAGTTCCCTCACACTCCTGCCCTCCCAAAGGATTTCCCCGGAAGTCGGATCATCCAGCATGCCGATCAGGTTCATCAGCGTGGTCTTCCCGGAGCCGGAGCGTCCCTTTAAAATCGTCAGGCTTCCCTGCGCCACCTTTAAGTCGATCCCCTTCAGGGCTGTAAACTCCCCTCCCGGCACCGGGAACACACGGCTTACCTTCTTTGCTTCCACCAAGACTTTTTCTTCCATATCCCTGTTTCCCTTATTTCCTGTTT
>CAYPSH010000018.1:0-9745 GCA_964413445.1 uncultured Acetatifactor sp. | reverse complement strand
TTATTCCTCACCCAGCTTCAGAGCCTTTGTCACATTCATATGAAACAGCAGAAAGATCAGTACCCCCAGAGCCAGCACCATCATTCCGCCGATGACGCCGTAGAGTCTCAGCAGATCGGAAGAATCCATCACAAGCTTCATGGGGAGCACCTGGTCAGATGCCGCATAGGCTTCCTGCAGCATGGGCACAAACATCACCGAGGTCAGCCTTCCGATCCCGATCCCTGCCAGCACCGAAAACAGTCCCGAGAAGATCTGCTCGTTCATCAGCATATGGATCAGCTCCCCCCTGTGCATGCCGCAGGCCCTGAGCACGCCGAAGACCATTTCCCGGGACCGTATGGACATGATCCAGTAGATCAGATAGCCCGCCGTGCACAAAAGGAGCGTCACGAGAAAGCCCATGGTCAGCACGCCGTTTGTGCCCTGCAGAAGGGGATCCTCCACCGCGCTCTCCACATCGTTTTCCCTGTTCACATATTTGCTCAGATGCAGCCCGTTTTCCTCTATCCAGTCATAGACATCCTCCGCGTCATACCCGTCCTTCACCCCGATCCAGACCTCATAGGGCGTAAGGCCAAAGCTTTGAAAAAGCCTGTTGTAGCCTGCCACCACCATATAGTTATCCGCACTGTCAGCGCTGCCGTCCGGATTTAAGACGGCAGTTTCCGGCACATATCCGGGCCAGTAGGAGAAGAAATCCAGGATCTTTCCCTTGATCTGGGTTCCCTCCTCGTTTGCAAAGGTGATGGTATCCCCCACGCTAAGCCCCTGCTTTCCCCGGAAATTCTCCGACAAAAGCACTCCCTCCGGCTCCAGCGCCAGCTCATTTAGGTACTCATAATAGTGCTTGCCGTTTAAGTCCTGATCCACCCAGGTGATGCTGCCGAACTGCTTTGTGTGGATGCCCATGACCGTGACCCCGCCGAGCTTCATGCTGCTGTTCACCACCACGCTCCCCCTGGTATCGTACAGGACCTTCGTATATCCGTCCGCCCACTCCAGGGCGGCATACTTGTCAAAGTCCGGCTCCGTAAGACCTGTGACCGCGCCGTTTCTGTCCTTCTGCGTCTCCCATTTTTCCTTTATGATCACATCGCAGCCGTCCAGATACTCCACATTGTCCTCTGTGTTCTGCAGGATGGTCCTGGCGGCAGCGGCGTGATACATGCCAAGCGAAATGGTCATGATCAGAAAGAGCATGATGAACTGCTGCTTTCTGCCGTTTTTGATGTTCTCCAGAAAAGAAGCATAGCTGGCCGGCTTCCAGAACCGTTTCCCCAGGGTGAACACAAGCTTTAAGAGGAGAGGCTGTAAGCGCAGGGCAAGCAGTCCCATTCCCACGATAAACAGGGAGGAGGTAAGGTACAGAAGCGGGTCCAGCGCCTGCCCGGTGAGGACACTTTCCGCCAGCTCATCCGTATTTTTCCGGAAGCTGTAATAGCCATACAGGGAGAGAAAGAGCAGGATGAGATCCAGAAAGATCTTTTCCCACCAGCTTTTCCTGCCCACTGCCCTCTGCTGCTTGAGCTTTACGATAGTGACCCTGCTGTGTCTGACGGCAGGCAGCGTCATAATGAGAAGGGTTCCCGTCATGGCGGCGGCCGCATATCCCCAGACGTCAGCCGTAAAATGCGGGGTCAGCGCCACGCCTGTGTCAAACTCCAGAAAATTCCTGGCCGAGCCCAGGATCCTCGCAAACACCTCCCCCAGGGGGATGCCGAGCAAGCCGCCAAGCAGGGTCAGAAACAGGTTCTGATAGAGATAGAGCCGGAAGATCTGGGCTCCTGAGCTGCCTCTGCTCCTGATGACGGATATTTCATTTTTTTCCAGCTCGTACATCTGCCCGGAGATCATGAACAGAAAGGCCCCCAGCAGGATCAGGACCGGGATCTGCAGGATCAGGAGCGTAGCCTGTATCCTGCTTTGCTTTTTCTGATAGGATTCCAGAAGCGTCAGATATGCAGGCGTATCGAAGGTGCTCCGGTAGGGGCTCTCCTGCGTGAGATAATCCGTCGTCTCTATGAGGTCTGACACCTGGGAGGACTTCAGATCATCGTACTGAAAGAGAAAGTAATAGCTGCAGGTGATGGTATATTTTCCTGCATTCTCCCCGGTGAACATCCGCTCAAAAAGCTCCGGCTCCATCAGGCACACATTCTCCATGTCATCCGGGCTCACCTGCCAGTAGGCGTCCTTTTCGTCCGCCGCCCCGAAGACACCCTTGATGACAAGCTTGATCTGACCGCCCGAAGCGTCAGTCAGATCCTTTAACACCAGCGTCTCTCCGGTCAGGACTCCGAGGTTTACCATGCAGGCCTGACTGATGACTACCTCGATGCAGCCCTCCTCGTCCATCCCGCTCTCAGAGTACATCTCCCCGGAGAGCATCACCGCATGCTCCGCAAGCCCCGAGAGGGCTCCCGGGCGGACTTCCGTCTCCCCCAGGTCACTGCGGTTCATCGTGGAGCAGGCCGCCTGTCTGGAGAGTCTGTAGTAGCTTATATTTTCCCTTCCGGTCACATGAAGCGTCCCGGCAAGCCCTGAAAGGAGCTCCTCCATCCTCCTTATGGTGCTCCCGTCCTTCTCCTTCTTGGACACGGTTGTCATGGAGAGCACGGAAGGGAAGGTGCCGTCCTCCGCCTCCGCACTGCGGAAGGTGTCCTGCAGCATCCTGTCATAGGCCGCCCCCTGGTACAGGGGAAAGCTCACGGCCGTTGCCACCAGAAGCACACACCCCAGAAGGAGGCAGAGGTTGATCCATTTTTTATGCAGAATTTTCTGCAGCATTATTCCAAGCATAATTCCATTCCTTCCGTCAGTCCTTCCACTGCCCAGTAATTTGTGCCGTCAGACCCTCCTGCCAGAAAACTCCTGTACTGTATCTGACCGTTTTCCAGCTTCACCTTTACATAGGTCTGTCCGGCCACCAGCGTCACCGCCTCCTTCGGCACCACCGGGACATTCTCCATGACCCGGATCGGCACCGTCACCTCAAAGCGGCTCCGGCTCCAGGAGCCTTCGTTTCCCTGGGAAGAGCCCGCCAGATTTCCGATGTCCTCCTCAGAGACCGCGATCAGAGCCGCCCCGGAAAACAGATCACTGCTGATCGACATCTGGTTTAAGGTCACCACCTCACCGACTGTCTCATGCTTCTCTCCGTCCGCTCCCGTGTAGGTGATCGCCGCCTCATTGCCGTAGGTCAGCTGCCCGTTCTCATCCGATACCACACAATAGCTTCTGGCTTCATCCGCCACCACAAACAGCCAGGCCCCGGAGGAGAGATAAGCATCCTCCTCATAGTCGGCGAGGTTTGTGACAATACCGTCTATGGGGGATGTGATCTCTGTCACCGCAAAGTCCGCCTCCATGGAGGCGATGGTCTCCTCCAGTCCGGCGATGGTCTTCTCCTTCGCCTCTATGGCCTTTTTGTTGTCTTCCTCCCCCAGAGCCTTTAAGTCCTCCAGGCGCTCTCTCTCCCTCTGAAGGCTTTTTTTGCTGCGCTCCAATTCGGCATCGTCGGCCTCCACCCGGACCCTCAAAAGCACCTCCCCCTTCTTTACCTGCTGGTACAGGGAGACCATGCATTCCGTATAATAGCAGGTGCCGTAGGTGACGGGGTTCGTCACCACCTCCGTCGAGGGGTATTCCAGATGTCCCTCTGCGGTAAACTCATTCCCGATCTCTCCCAGCTCCACCTTCACAGTGTCGTCTCCCGCCGTCTGCGCCTGGGCCGTCAGCACCTGATCCCCCTCCTCAAGGCCGGAGAGGATTTCCGTATAGACGCCGTCCTTCATCCCGCACTGCACAGGGGTGTAGATGTTCTCACCTCCCCTGACCACGTAGACGAAGCTTCCGTTTTCATCCTTCTTCACTGCATCCTCCGGGACCGTCAGCACATTTTCCCGGGACTGGTTCACGATCACGATGCAGGCGTAGCTTCCCATTTCCACCTCCGGGCAATCCTCCTCAAACAGAAAGGAGGAGTAGACCTTTCCGTCTCTTTCCTCCAGCCTCTGATACTCCTCCGAGTCCATCTCCTGCCAGGTCACAGGATAGCGCTTCCCGTTCACGACGGCGTAGATCTGCTCTGCGCTGCGGACGGTGCTCCCGTTTACATACTCGCACCGAAGCACCTTTGTCTCAGGGTCTCCCACAGCCGCCAGAGGCGTTTCCCCGCTCACCCGGTCTCCCGCCTCCAGAAAACGGATGGTGCTGCCCAGCCAGTTCTCACTCTTCTGAAGCCCAAGCGCAGCAACCACGCCGGATTTCCCGGAGGTGAGCACATTTTTCTGCCTGCTCTCCTTCAGATAGGAGAGCTGCTTTTCCTGATAGGCCAGATCCAGCTCATAAAGCTCTTCCCTCTCCTTTAAGCTCTCCTCCAGCCTTGACACCGTAAGATCCGCGTTCCGGTACAGTCCGTCGTACTTTTTGTACTGCGAAGCCCAGGATACATGCTCCTGGCTTTCTGTCTGAGCAGGCTCCGAATCCTCCAGATTGCCCAGGATTTCCTCATAGACCTCCCTGTCTCTCCGGGCAGTCTTCAGGCTCTCCTCTGTCTCTGCCTCCTGCTCGTTAAAGTCTTCCTCCATGGAGCGGATCGTCTCTTCCATACTTTCGATCTGCGCATCCAGGCTCTCCGTGTCGGCGTGGAGCAGCGCCTGCCCCGCCTTCACTTCCTCCCCCGGGTATACATCGTAGGCCTGAAAACTCATGTCCGTCTCCGGGGAATACTCCTCCGTCTCCGGACAGACCAGCGCAGATAAAACCTTCGCATCGTACAGGTTTCTTCTGGCAGCCGCCTCGCAGGCGGAGGCGGTGTCCACCGGGTCCAGCAGTTCGATCTCCTGTTTCGGGGCAGGCTCCTGCCCGCCGCAGCCGCAAAGGCCAATCACGAGACACAGGACAGCTGCTCCCGCCGGAAAGCATATTTTGCGCTTCTTCATCTCAACAACCAAGCCTTTCTATCGCAATATGACCTTCTCCCCTCCGGTCAGGCCATCCAGTATTTCCACAGTGTTGTCGCCGTACAGGCCGGTTTCCACCCACACGACCTGGCGCATGCCGTCGTCTGCTACCACATAGACATAAGCCTTTCCGTCGGCGCTGTGGATGGCATTGAGCGGCACAGTCAGCACCCCTTTTCTCTCATCCGTGACCAGACGGATGACACCTGTGGTGCCCACAGTCAGATTGGAGGTGTACGGGCCGTCATAGACCATAAAGAGCTGTTCCTCCCCCCAGTCATCCCTCTCCCAGGGGATCACCTGGTACTCACCTGCCGCGCCGCTTGCGGAAACTGTCATGGTGTAGAGCTCTCCCTCCCTGAAGTAATCGGCATACTCCGGCTGACTGAGCTCAAACAGCTTCTGGGTGGTATCCGCGATGGTCATGACAGTCTCTCCCTCCTTTGAGGTAGACCCCTCCAGATCAGCGCTCATCTGATAGACCACGCCATCCATCCCGGCGTAAAGGCGGCAGGAGGCAAGCTCCTGTTTTAACTCTTCCAGTTCCTCCCTGTCCACCTCCAGGGCATCCTCGTAATCTTCTCTGCTGTAGCGGTAGCTGCGCTTTACGCTTTCAATCTGTTCGTCCAGATTCTCTTTGTCCTTCTCGCTCATGCCGGAGTAATAAAGATAACTGACCCAGAGGCCGGAAATGTCATAGGCCTCGTTGGTATCTATGTAACCGTCCAAAAGCTCGTTTCTGGCGATCCGGTATTCCAGGTCCTCGATCTGCCTCTCCAGCTCCCCCGCGGAGAGCTCCGCCAGAAGCTGTCCCTTCTTCACCTGGTCTCCTTTTTTTACATACACCTGATCCACCAGTCTGCCGCTTATGGAAAAACAGACCTCCTGCTCGTCTGTCTGCCTGTAGGTGCAGTTTAAATTCACCGTCTTTGTCACATCGCCGGTCTGTGCCGTCGCCAGATCGTAGGATATGCCTTCCTGCTCCGTCTCCAGGATGATGGTCTCATCCTCTGTTTTTGTGCCGCAGCCGGCGAAAAGCCCCACGGCAAGACAGAGCCATACGCCGCACAAGCCCGGATGTCCTCCATGCCTCTTCATTTTTTTCCTCTTCCCGCGCTCTGAAACTGTCTGAACAGACCGTCTATCTTTCCCCGGATGAAATCCCTGTGCTCCTCCTTCACCAGGTAGTACAGGTAAGATTCCTTCACAAAGTCCCCGGGAAGCCCTCTCCCCACGATCTTAAAGTTCACAAAGCCTCTGTCTATGTAGCTGTCGATCTCCTCGTCGGAGATAAAGGCCGGCCTCTTCTTACACTCCTCAAAATTCCTTGCGCTGGCGGTATGCTGACACTGAAAGACTGTCCCTGTCTCGTATTCCAGCTGCATCAGAGACTCCTGTCTGTAATGCTCCTTTCTCCTGGGACAGCCCGGATAGCAGATCTCGTTCACCAGGATCTCCACCCGCCCTGCCTGTGGCTCAAGCGCTTTTAACACCTCTTCGTTGTGATTTAAGTCATAGTCCAGCACCACCAGCCGGTAATCCTTTGACAGCTCCTCCAGGATCCCCTCCAGCCCGGTGAGGCGCTTGGTGGTGGAGGAGATCAGCGGAAAATCCGGATAATTTTTTCTGATGTAGTCTTCCAGCACGGGGGTGTTCACCAGGACCTGATTCAATCCATTGTCCGCCAGCCGCATGATCAGATTGCAGTAGGTGTCATCCAGATGCTTTTCCTCCAGCAGGGAATTGGTCCAGGTAAAGCGCACCGGCACCCCCCTGCTGTTGTAGATCTTCAGGATGGACTCCATCTCCGGCTTTCCCACGCTTCCGAACACCGCCCTGCCGCCGTTCCAGATGGCCCCGGGGAAGGTGCCGTAGACGCTCCCCACCCGGTAGCCCTCCTTAAATTTCTCCGGATAGTCCTTCATCAGGTTCAAGATCACCTGGTTCAATAATCTGAAATAGCAAAAGCCCGGCAGATGCCAGTATACTTCCCTACAAGCCATTGTTCGTTCCTCTTTCCACTTTATTTATGCCTCCGGCTGCCATTTTGCCGGTCTGGGATGGTTTACGGTGAGCACCTTGCTCTGCGCCAGATTGTTCAGCAGAAGGATCCTTGCCCGTCCCTGATATTCAGGGCGGATCAGATAGTGGCAGTAGGTCTCCACCAGGGAGAACAGGTTGGCTGTCCTGCCCTCGATCTTGAAATTGTAAAAGCCCATGGGCACGTATTTCTCCCAGATGGCCTCCGGGGAGATGTAGGTGCTGTAGCCCTGGATGGTGTGGATGCAGTTGAACTCCCCGTACTCACAGTACCAGTGCTCCAGAGGGATCTGCTTATCCGGCGGCATCTTCCGGTTTTTCAGCATGATGCGCTGGTTTTTCGCAATGTTTTCATAGTGCTCTCCCCGCCTGGGGCAGTTGGGTCTGCAGAGAGTGTTGACCAGGATCTCGCAGCGGCCCTTGTCCTCAATTTTCTCAAGCTCCTCAAACTGATTGTTGAAATTGTAATCCAGCACCACCAGATAGTAGTCCTTCTTCAGCTCCTCATTGACCAGGGCAATGTCCCGGATCTCCTTACAGGTGGAGCTGTTGAGCTTAAAGGAAGGGTATTTCTCGCGGATATATTTCTCCAGGATGGGGGAAAAGATCATGACCTCGTTCATCCCGTTGTCCGCCTCCCGCATGCAGAAATTGCAGTAGGGGTCCTTCAGATCCTCCTCATTTAAGAGCATGTTGGTGTAGGTGTAGCGGACGGGAATCCCCTTCGCGTTGATGTTGTGTATCACATTCCGGATAAAGTTCGAGTCACACTGGTCATAGTTGGAGGGTCTTCCCCCGTTCCAGAGCGACATGGGGAACTCCCCGAAGAAGGACGCTATCTTAATCCCCTCTCTGAACCACTCCGGCTTCTGCTCCTGCAAGCTCACAATGAGCATGTTCAGCGGATAATTCTGTCTAAGTCCCGGTAAATGAAATCTGACTTCCATATTCTGCCTCTTTTCTGCTTTGCTTATTTTGCGTTTTCGATCAGCGCATCCGCGATCTTTTTGTCGTACCAGGTCAGGTTCCTCCTGTCGAGGAGGGCAAACTTCTCGCCCTGGGAGCTGTAATTGCCGTTATCCCACCAGACGCACTTGATCCCGTACTGATCCATGGCCGACATGTAATCTGCGATCCACTTTATGATCTCCCCGGAATTGCCCTTGTTCATGGCGCCGAACTCTGTGATGATCACCGGCACATCCTTTTTCAGAAGATACTTGTCCACCTGCTTTAAGGTCTCCACGATCTCCGCCTTGCCGCTGCCGTCCCAGGTGTCTGTGCCGCCCTCCGCCTCGAAGGTGAACAGGTAGGGGGTGTACATGTGGAGGGCCACGGCTATGTTGTCATCCTCCGGGATCTTCAGATCCTTTACCGCGTTGTAGCCTGCGTTGTTGCCGTAGGTGCAGATGATCAGGCATCTGTCTTCATTCTCGCCGCCCACGGCCCGGACCGCATCGATAAAGACCTGATTCAGCTCATTTACGGCCTCCCTCTCCTCCTCTGTGCCGCCGTTCCACTCGTTCTCACTGCCCCGGACGCGGGGCTCGTTCATGCCCTCAAACAGGAGCCTGTTGTCGTAGGAGGCGAAGCGCTGCGCGATCTGTGTCCAGATGGCGGAAAGCTCCTCCTTCACCTCCTCCAGCCCGTCGGCAGTCGGATTCAACCAGTAGTTCGGCTCATGGTGGGTGTCCAGGATCACATACATGTCATTGTCCAGACAGTAGTCCACGACCTCCTCCACCCTGTCCATCCAGGCGCTGTCCACGGTATAGTCCGGGGCGCTGCCCACATGCTCTGCCCAGGTCACGGGGATACGGATCGTGTTAAAGCCCTCCGCCGCCACTGTGTCGATCATCTCCTTTGTGGTTTTGGGATTGCCCCAGGCGGTCTCCGCAGAGAGGGAATTCCCCGCGCCTGTGGCGTCCAGGGTATTTCCCAGATTCCACCCCACATTCATGCCGGCAAGAAGCTCAAACACTGCCTGGCGTCCCGACCCTTCCAAAGTTTCTTCTGTCTTCATATCCTTCTCCTCCCCGCCTTCTGTTTCCTCCGAACCGGATCCTTTTTCCTCACTCCCTGCGTCTGACGGTCCCGTCCTCAAAATACCTGCGGTGGTCTGTGCGTTTCCCACCGGCTCCGCCAGCGAATCCACAACGTCATCGTCGCGAGCCTTTTCCTTCCCGCAGCCGGACAGACACCCCGCCGCGAACACCAGCGCCGCAAAAAGCACAGCAGTTCTTTTTCCTCTTCTCATACTCTCATGTCCCCGTTTTTCGCCTGAAATTTTTCTGTCTGAGCTTTCCGAAACATCCTTCCGCACTCTCTGTCCTTATGGCCTTCGCAGGATGCTTCGGAAAGACCGGAAGGGATGGTGCCCGGAAAACACCACCCCTCACACGTCTTTGTATGTGCATTTATTTGCCGCACATGAGATTACTTCGAGTTCGCCTCGTCTATGTAGGACTTCCAGGTGTCTCTGATGGACTCCACTGTCTCAGATATCACAGTTCCTGCACCGATGTTCCAGGTCAGGTCGCTGCCTCTCTGCAGGTTGGGGATGACACCGTCATAGGTAACGAAGCCGTTTGTAACCATGGGAGCGATGCTCTCGTCAACGCTTCTGGTGTCGCGGAAGTTTGCGTAGTAGCCGGGTCTCCAGCTCTCGTAATCCTCGTAGCCGGGAACATCATCTGTGTACAGGTTCCAGGCGAAGGCGATCTTCCATGCCTTGTCTG
>CAYPSH010000017.1:10852-13692 GCA_964413445.1 uncultured Acetatifactor sp. | reverse complement strand
GATTGAATCCCATATGCTTTCGCTACAGGTATCGTTTTTTCCTTAATTTCATTTAGTGTGTAGCACATATTCGTCACCTCCAAAACATATAACATTGATCTCCCTGCTTTATCTGTGCAGATTCGTGACGAAGTCATGCAGGTTAAAGCCTGTATCCTGTTTTGAGGCAAAAAGGGTGCCCTCGCTTGCCCCTTCTAAAATCCTGTGGAGTACGCCGATATCCCGGCTGTTGGCGATGACCATGTCCACACCGGACTTCGTGGCGATTTTGGCGGCTGTCAGCTTGGTGTTCATTCCGCCGGTTCCCACACTGCTCCCGGTAGAACCCTTCCCCATCTGCAGATATTCGTCTGTCAGTTCATCCACCTGCTCGATAAACCTGGCATCGGGATTCTTTCTGGGGTCGTCCGTATAGAGCCCGTCAATATCCGACAGCAGGATCAGAAGATCCGCGTCCACCAGCGCTGCCACGATGGCCGACAGGGTATCATTATCACCAAATTCGATTTCATAGGTGGTGATGGTATCATTTTCATTTACAATGGGGATTGCACCCATCCTCAAAAGCTCGGAAAAGGTGTTGTGGGCATTGTAGCGGTTTAAGTCATCCACAATGGTGTTTTTGGTCATCAGGATCTGCGCCGCGATCTGATTGTACTCGGCAAAAAGCTTCTGGTAGGTCATCATCAGCCTTGCCTGTCCCACTGCGGAGCATGCCTGCTTCACGGCAAGGGAATCCTCCCTGCTGTCCACTCTGACATCTTTGAGATTGAAGGCATTCTTGCCTGCGGCGATGGCGCCCGAGGAGACCAGGATGACTTCCTTTCCCTGATTTCTGATGTCGCTCAACTCCCGCACCAGCTTTTCCATTCTGATGTAATCCATATCTCCCGTCTCCTTGTGGGTCAGGGAGGAAGAACCGATCTTCACGACAATTCTCTTTTTCTCTTTCAGCTGTTCTCTTAAGCTGCTCATCTTTTCAGTGTACCTTTCCGAATTTCCAAACTCTCTGGAAGTTTCCTTATATATGTTTGGTTTTCCACATACAAAATCACTATGTTTCAAGCAATTCCCATTCTACTTTATTTCGGCAATCCAGTCAATCACAAGACGGCGCATATTCTGCGGCGATAGCCTCTGCGACGCGCATTCCATCCATGGCGGCGGAGGTGATGCCTCCCGCGTAACCGGCTCCCTCCCCGCAGGGATAAAGCCCCCGTATTCCCGACTGGCAGCTTTCGTCTCTGTGGATGCGCACCGGCGAGGAGGTTCTGCTCTCCACTCCCATCAGAACCGCGTCCGGCCTGTCAAAGCCCCTGATCTGTCTGCCGAAAGCCTCCATGCCGTCCACAAACGCCTCATTGCATTCCTTCGGCAAGATCCGGCTCACATCCGCCCAGGCAAACGCACCCTTTGCTGCCACCTGCGTCAATTCCTCATACGAATCTGTATTTGCCGATCCCTCTGTACTAAATTTCTCCGTGCTCTCAGGCTTCTCAGTACATCCTGCACCATCCGGACTTTCCGATCTCTCACTGAGCGTCTGTTCCACACAGGCCCTGAAGTCTCCGTATCTCTGTGCCGGGATCCTGCCGCCTCCCAGTTCATAGGCTTTTCTCTCCAGCTCCCTCTGGAATGCCACGCCTGCCAGAGGATGGTCCGAACCATAATCCTCCGGCGTGACGGATACGATGATGGCGCTGTTGGCATTGACACCGTCCCTGCCGCTGTAGCTCATGCCGTTGACCGCCAGATGTCCCTCCTGGGAGGAGGCGTTTACCACATATCCCCCGGGACACATGCAGAAGGAATAGACACCCCTGCCGTTTTTTGCCTTTGCAGTCACCTTGTAGGGCGCCGCGCCCAGGATGCCGGGTTCCTCCATCCCATACTGACTGAAATTGATCATGCTCTGGGGGTGCTGCACCCGCAGTCCCACGGCAAATGACTTCGCCTCCATGGGGACCTGTCTCTCATAGAGCATGTCAAAGGTATCCCTCGCGCTGTGTCCGATGGCAAGCACCACCTGCTCGCAGCAGATCGTTTCGCTGCCGTTTACCACCACGCCCGTCACCTGATTTCCTTCCGTCAAAAGCTCTGTCACCCTGCTTTCAAACCGGACGCTTCCCCCAAGCCGGATGATCTCCTCGCGCATGTTTTTGACCACATCGCTTAAGACATCCGTGCCGATATGAGGCTTTGCCTCATAGCAGATGCTTTCCTTTGCCCCGAATCTCACAAAAGTTTCCAGCACGGCAAGATTTCTGCCGTACTTATCCTTTACAAGAGTGTTCAGCTTTCCGTCGGAAAAGGTTCCTGCGCCGCCCTCACCAAACTGCACATTGGAATCCGGGTTCAGCCTGCCGTTCTCCCAAAACAGTTCAACGTCTTTTTTTCTCTCCTCCACACACTTTCCTCTTTCCAGCAAAAGAGGTCTGTAGCCATGCAGCGCCAGAAAATACCCGCAGAACAATCCCGCGGGCCCCATCCCCACGATCACAACGGGATGCTTTAAAGGCGTGCTTCCCGACTCCGGGAAGCGGTATTTTCCATCGGGCGCTTTCGTGATCTGGCTTTCTTTCCCTTTCAGGCGGTTTAGTATCTTTGCCTCATTTTTTACCGTCACATCCACCGTATCAATATAAAAAATATCCGGTTTCTTTCTGGCATCCACCGACTGACGCACCAGCTTCAAAGAAATAATATCCTGCACAGAAATCTTTAAAAGCTCCGCAGCCTTCCTTTTCAGCTTTTCCTCCCCCTGTCCGGGACGCATCTTAACCTGATTTATCCTGATCATATTTCCTCACAATCAACTTTCCGTAATCTCAAGCGGCCTC
>CAYPSH010000017.1:0-10752 GCA_964413445.1 uncultured Acetatifactor sp. | reverse complement strand
GCCTTCGGCCGCTCCCTCCGCGGCAAGGGTGCCGCTGCACCAGGCCCAGTGGAGGTTGTAGCCGCCGCATTTTCCGTCCACATCCAAAAGCTCGCCCGCAAAGAAGACCCCCGGCGCAATCTTTGACTCCAGCGAATCCGTCACCTCAGAAAGCGGCACGCCTCCCGCGCAGACCTGGGCGTTTTCGAAAGAATTGCTGCCTGTCACATGGACAGGAAAATCCCTGCAGAGGGCAAAGACCTTCTTTAGCTTTTCCTCCGGCACATCTGCAGCCTTCTCCGTCGGCCGGATTCCGGCCTCCCTCATAAAAAGACTCATGAGCTTTTTGTTCAGGAGCCCGGTAAAGTAGACCTCCGCAGTGGAGGTTTCCCGCAGTCTGGCTCTCTCTTTGAACAGTCTCTCTCCGAACCCCTCCCGGTCCTCCTCCGGCAGGAAGTCCAGAGTGACCGTCACCTCTTTTTTCCCCTGTTTTTGTACTTCCCGCAATATGTAATTGACAGCCCGGCTCAGCTGGAACACCACAATGCCGGAAATCCCGCTGTCGGTAAACTGCAGTTCTCCCCGCTCCGAGAGGGTTATGCCCTCCGGGGTCTTCAAGGTGACTGCGGCCTCCGCCCGCACGCCGGAGACAGCCTTAAAGAAGTCCTCCCTGCATTTCAGCTGTACCAGTGCGGGCACCACGGGAACCAGGCTGTGGCCCAGCATACCCGCCAGCTTATAGCCGCTTCCGTCGGAGCCGGTCTTTGCCGCTGCCTTTCCCCCGCAGGCTAAGATCACCCGGTCAAAGGAAAACTTTTTATCCCCGCTCCACAGGCAGATCTGCCTGTGCTTTTTGTCACGTTCTATCCTGTCGATCTTTGTCTCCGTCATCAGGCGGATCTTCTCCCCCTGCCTCTCGATCTCGAACCGCAGCACATCCAGCACGGAGGACGCCTGTTCGCTCAGGGGATAGAGGAAGCCGTTCTTCTCCTTCACCTTGAGCCCCAGCCCCTCAAAAAAGGCAACCGCCTCCGTCGTTCCGAAGGCCTCCAGCCAGTGCGAAAGCCGCTGTGGCTCTGAGGTGTAGTACATGGAGACGTCCAGGTTCCTGTTTCCCAGATTACACTTGCCGTTTCCGGTTGCGAGAATCTTTTTCCCCGGTCTGTCATTTCCCTCAAACAGGGTCACCTCCGCGCCCATTCCTGCCGCCTGTATCGCCGCGGTCATCCCTGCCGCCCCGGCGCCAACAATCCCGATCGTCATTTTCAACCCAAAAATCCTTTCTTCCGCTGCAAATTCGTGTGCATCCGCCGGAGGCTCTCAAAGGAATGCCGGTTTCATCCGTATTTTCCTAAGAGGAATAGCTTTCCAGAAAATTGTACAGGTTCTCCTCGTCCTCTATCCAAAGCATCCTGATGATCTCTTCCTGCAGTTCCTCCGGCAGCGTATCCAGCCGGATATCCGTCTCGATATAAACCGTCTGCCTGTCCTCCAGATACACCCGCACCATATTGTCATACACACCCAGATAAAAGCTGGTGCTGGGCTGCACATAGCGGTAATTCATCTGTACAATAACACGCTCTCTGGAAAAAGACAAGACTTCCAGGCCAATGAAGCCTCTCTCCTGCTCGGAAAGAGGCGGGAATGCAGCATAGTTGTCCATGGCCTCCAGAAACTGCTCCCGGTTCATTCCCACGTATTTGTCCGGAAGCCGCCAGGTGGTCTCCACCACCGTATGATTTGTGACATCCGTCTCCCAGAGAACATACTCCGTCTCCACACTTAAGGTCTCCGATCCCGATGCGGTTTCCGTCAAGGCCACATCATAGTCCGTATCTGTCTCTATGGGCGCAGACAGCTCCTCATCCGGGAAGTCGGACTGCTGCACCTGCTCCCCGGGATAAAAGAAATGCATACACTGTACGCCCGCCACAAATCCGATGAGAAGGAACACCATCGGATATACAAAAAACAAGCCGATACCTTTTACAAATTTCATAGCAATCTCCCTGTAATCAGTATCAGCAGTTTTTCTTTTCTTTATACTTTTTAACCGTTTTAGAACACCCTGAGCATCTGGCCCGCAGCCAGGATGCCGCGGCTTCCCGGCAGAAGCTCCAGTTCCTGTTCCCGGAAGCTTCGGAGCAAGAGGACCAGTCCCCAGTAGACGATAGCCCCCGGAAGCAGGCACACGATCACAGTGACAGGGCTGCTCATGTGAGGAGACAAAAGCTTCTCCAGCAAAAGCGCCAAAAGACCGGACACTGCAGCCGCCCCTGCGGGAAGGATCAGAAATCTGAGCCAGTCAAACCGGCACCGCAGCTGTTTATATGCAAAAAAGCCCAACAGCACACAGAGCACGCCGGCCCAGATCAGCCCGCCGAAGACCAGCGCCGACACTCCCATCTGCCCGGCATTGAGGAAAATGGTGATTGCAACTACATAGACGACATCCGACACTGCAAGCGCCGCAAGTGTGTTTGCCCTCCTTCCGGTCAGCATCAAAACCTTTCCGAAATAATAAGCGGCCGGGAGAAAAAGCACAGCCACCGCGCCTCCCGCAAACATAGCCCCTGCCTCCTCTGCAGATTCGCCGCCGCTCATCGCCCCGACGCTGGAGGCGAGCACGGTGAGCATTACCGCAAGAAATATACCGTGCACCAGACTCAGATGAGTTCCGCCCTGAAAGACATTTCTGGTATAGCGCTGTTCCTCTTTTTTGATATGCTCCCAGATCCTTCCCACCACAGGCAGCAGGAGAAAGATCACAACGCAGACTAAGATCCCGCACACCGCCGCATATCCGGAAAGGTAGGTGCCGTAGGAAAGGAGAATCTCCTGCGTGTCCTCCACAGACTTCTGCAGGAACAACAGTCCCACCGGAAGCGGCAGGAAAGCCAGAAGCTGGACCAGGATCCCCGCGCCCCTGCCGGAAACAAAAGCCCTCAGACAGTCAAAGGCGGAATCCGTGGAGCGCATTCCGTCCTCCCTTCTGCCCTCCGGATGTCTCGCCGCCTTATAGACAAACAGCAAAAAAAGCAGGATAAAGCCTTCCGTCAGGTCTATGGCGATGGCAATCCCCGTCCCGGAATACATGGAAGTGAAGTTATCCTGCAAAAGGAGCCTGCTGACCTTTTCGCCGTATTTCTCCAGCATGTTTCCAAACATCAGCCCGAAGACAAGGATGAAGACCTGCCTTAAGATCAGAGAAACCGCAGTCGGCAGCTCCTGTCCCTCGCCCTGAAAAAAGCCCAGCAGCACAGAGGAAAGCATCCGCAGCAAAAAAGCCGGAGCCAGCACCATCAGTATCATGGTGCTGTACGGTATCCTGAAAAGCTGCCGGAAAATACTTTCCGCCGCGGCGAGCAGCAGAATCCCTCCCGCAACTCCCAGGAAAAGCTGCAGAAGCATCACATTCCTGCGCATTTCAGAGGCATTTTTATACTGTCCCTTGGAATATCTGGAGCGGATCAGCCTTCCCAGCACATCGGAAACATTTCTGCCCAGCAAAATCCAGAGGAACCAGAACACCTCCAGAGCCGCCCCTGTATAGGCGACTCCGTTCTGCCCGGTCATGCGCGCGACAACCATGACTGTAATAAATGAGATCACTGCGGAAAAGACTTCTGCCTGCCGCCTTTTGACTTCTGCCCGATTCATCCTTCTTCCCCTGTACCCTCTCTTGTAATGCCAAGCCCTGCCAGGATATCCTCCTGTTTCTTCTCCATGACAGCGGCCTCCCCTTCCTCCATATGATCATAGCCGCAAAGATGCAGCATACTGTGCGCGACCAGAAAGGCAAACTCCCTCTTTGTGCTGTGCCCGTAGCTCTCCGCCTGCTCCTTCACCCGGTCGACGGAGATCATGATATCCCCCAGGATCAGCTCTCCCGTATCCGGATCAAAGTAGTCCGCCTCTTTTTCCTCGTCGATATCAAACACGCCCTCTTCTTCAAAATCCACATTGGGAAAAGAAAGCACATCCGTCTCCCGGTCAATCCCCCTGCTCTCCCTGTTCAGTTCCCGTATGCCGCTGTTGTCGGTCAGCACCACATTGACCTGTACCTCATAGGGACAGCCTTCCTCCTCCAGCACAGCCTCACACACAGCCCGCACGGTATCTTCAACAGAAAACGGAAACCTCTCCTCTGTCTCATTCTCAACGTAAAAAGTCATAATATAATTTTTCCTCCTTAAAAATCCGGCGCATAGTAAACAAATCCTGCAGCGTTATCCTGCATCTGTCAAAGGAGCCGTCCTCGTACAGCTTCTTGAAAATAGCATCAATGATCTTGTCATAATCCACCTGCTGCTGCCTGGAAAGCAGGTATGTAATGGAACTCACGACCGAATCCGCACACACGAGCACTGCCGTTTCCGGAAGCGCATAGCCCTGCTTTTCGTGCCAATATTCCCCGAGGATCTTCTTTACCGCAGGCGGAAAATCATTTTCCTCCATCTGCTGCAAAAATGCCTCCCCCTGCCCGCAATAGTAAGCGGCACATTTCAATGCATCCACATCCAGTTCCAGTCTTTGGCCGATCCTCTCACAAAAGTACGCGGTATGGATGCAATGGACATAGTTCTGGCGGTTTTCCTGTCTGAGCGCAGCCAGGACCGGATTTTCCGTATCATTGAGCTCCAGGTATTTTTCCCGATAACGGTATATCACCATGGAAGAAAAAAGCTTCAGACACCACAGCAGAAGGATACTGCTGATGATCATATTGCCCGCCGGTATCACGAACATCTCCACATCCGGCCTGGCATTTTCTGTCAGGACCACTTCCGCCGTCTCACAGACCAGAAGACAGAAAAGGGAAAGAAACATCGGCGTTCCGATTTTAAATTCCCTCTCCAGATGCCTGAACATAGTCACCGCAAACATCCCGCTGACAAGATACAGGGCAAAAGCCCCCACAGAGGCGCCGTTTAAAAGCACCGAGACAAGCAGAAGGGACGAAGAAGCCAGGATTCCGGTGCTCATATCGGAAAACAGGGACAGCATCACAAAGATCAGAAGATAGGGCCAGCCCTCCACGGGAAGAAAACCGCACAGAAAGGAGACGGCAAGTGCAATGCCGAAACAGGCCAGAAATCTGAGCGCATGCTGCCCGTTGTCATAATCCAGTCTGTCATCCCGGTATTCCCTGCGGAAATGAAAACAGGAGACCGCCGCTGCGAACAGCGCCATCACACAGTTTCCGAGCAGGACGTCAGACTCCTGACCGCGTACTGTGCCAAGGAGCCACATTCCCCCTGTCGCCGCAGCCAGAAGCAGTCCCTCTGCCAAATAGAATTTCCATCCGGGATTTCGCTTATTTTTTTCCATATTTTTCTCTGCTTCTGTATTTTTCCTTTGCCTCATAGTCATCATAGGCCTTCACGATCTTCTGGACCAGAGGATGGCGCACTACATCCTTGCTGGTCAGATGGCAGAACGCTATATCGTCAATCCTGCCTAAGACCTTTGTCGCCACATCAAGTCCGGACTTGGTCCCCGGGGCAAGATCCTTCTGGGAGGCATCTCCGGTGACCACTACCTTGGAGCCGAAACCGATCCTGGTCAGGAACATTTTCATCTGGGCAGGCGTGGTGTTCTGCGCCTCGTCCAAAATGATATAGGCGTTGTCAAGCGTCCGGCCTCTCATATAGGCGAGAGGGGCAACCTCGATCAGCCCCTTCTCCATGTTCTTTGCAAAGGTTTCCGCACCCATGATCTGATAGAGCGCATCGTACAGAGGACGGAGATACGGGTCTACCTTGCTCTGCAGGTCTCCCGGCAGAAAGCCCAGCTTCTCCCCTGCTTCAATCGCCGGTCTGGTCAGGATGATCCTGCCCACCTCATCATTCTTAAAGGCCGTGATCGCCATGGCCATGGCAAGGTAGGTCTTTCCCGTACCCGCCGGTCCTATCCCGAACACGATCATCTTGTTCCGGATGGCATCCACATATTCCTTCTGTCCCAAAGTCTTCGGCTTGATGGGCTTTCCGTTCACTGTGTGACAGATACAGTCCCCGTCAATTTCCGTGATCACTTTTTCCTGTTCTTCCATTCCCATTGTAATGGCGTAATCCACGCTCTGCTCCTCTATTTCATTTCCGCGGTCAGAAAGGATGGTGAGCTGTTCCAGCACCGCTGCCGCTTTTTTCACCATTGCCTCCTCACCGGTGATCGTCACCCCGCCGTTTCTGTCGACGATAGTCACATGGAAATCCCTCTCCATTTTTTTGACGTAGGCATCCTGCATTCCGAAAATCTTCTGCATATGCTCCGATGACATATCCATTCTGATTGAAAAATCATTCATC
Source organism: uncultured Acetatifactor sp. (assembly GCA_964413445.1). GTDB lineage: Bacteria > Bacillota > Clostridia > Lachnospirales > Lachnospiraceae > Acetatifactor. The sequence goes on along the minus strand of CAYPSH010000017.1, from coordinate 4,459 downwards.
TGTCTTTGTCTCTCCGCTATCGGGTATTTCTGTCAAACGACTGATCCCCACAGGCTCTCTCAGGAGGAAATCACCCTCTATCACCCATGAACTGTCATTTGAATCTATTTTAACATTTTTTTCAATAATTTGTACCCCTTTTTCCTCCAAAGTTGCAAGAAATGTGTCTAATTTTTCGTTTAATTTTTCCTGCGCCTCCGAAATCGTGTATTCATGCTCCACATTTTGATATTCCCGGTCGGTCTGCGTGCAGAAAAACACCGGAATGGAAAGCTTTTCAAACAGCACCGGCCTGCTCTCCCGTATGAGACTGTCCTGTACGGCATACGCCTTTTCCTGCGGCAGCTTCAGCCTTTTTTTGCCTATCCTCAGAAAATAGCTTTTCCTCTCCCGCCCGGTGTATTCCTTCCTGATATAATCAAAGGGAAGCTCCGCAGTAAAATTTTTCTCATGTTCCAGTAAAATATCCGCATCCGCGTCCACAAAAAAATATTCCCTGACAGAGCCGTCTTCATCATATACGGGAACTTTTCCGTCCACCAGCACACTTCCCTCCTCCACCTGATCCCCCGCCTTCACAAGAGACACACCGCTCCTGACAAGGATGGAGACCACAGTGCCGCTGTACTCCGAGACCAGATCCGTCCCCGCCGTCTGTTCCTCCTGTGCTTCCGTATACGAGACCTCATTTTCCTTCACGGAGATCAGAAGCCTTGTGCCGGAGAGCTTCGCGGATGCCCATATGATCTCAGGGAACTGCTTTCTCAGTTCCTTTTCAAGCGTCTCAATATCCAGCCTGCTCTTGCGTGTGCCGATCTTTACATTGTTTTCCGAGAGGAAGGTGCCCAGTTCATCGTCTGTGATCTGATAATTGCCCTCCGTCTCGATATCCCACACATAAAAGGTAGACCACAGCCAGAAGGACACCGCCAGAAAAAGTCCCGCCACAAAGATCCTTCTCTTGAAAAGTCCGGGCAGAAAAAAGGGTAGTCCATATCGTTCCAATATGGCTACCCTGGTTCCTGTCTTTCTCACAATGGGCCGGAGTGACTTAAACCCTTTTATGTGGATATTCATTTCATAGGCATCGCCCTTGTTCTCAATGTCCCAGAGCAGAATTCCCCTGTTGCTGCACAGGTTCATAAATCTCTCGGGAGAGAGGCCGTTTACTCTGATGCGAAGGTAGCCCCTCATATATTCATAAGCCTTCAACATGCCCGGTATCCTTCCCCGCCTTTTTTGCAAGCCGTCCTACAGATACTTCACACAGGAGATATCTCCGCTGATCTTCATATCCTCGCCCGTGTAATAATCGATGGACAGACCTCTTCCCTCAAAGCAGACCTGGCAATTTTTCCCCTGAAGCAGGATCTGTCCGTCGGTATATTCCAGGATTCCCCGGTAATTTTCTATCCACGCCTCACGGTTGCCTGTCAGGGAAACCCGCATGGCTCCCAGACAGATATCCCTGGGAAGCTTCAGGGAGTCCACGAGCATTTCTTTTTTTTCCTTTTTTTCTTTTTCACTGCGGCTGCGACTCTTCATACTGGCATTTTATGAAGAAAGCTTTCCAAATAGACCGGACGCCAAAGCTTTCCGTCACCGGATGATTTCTTTGATAAAGGCTGTCTTTTCCGGTCTTAGGGGCGTTATCGCGCAGGCATTTAAAAATCTCTCTTCCGCCTGGGCTGCCTTTCCTTCCTCGTTTGCGTGGATGACGGCAAGCGCCTCCCCCTTTTTCACGAAATCGCCCACCTTCTTTTGCAGCACAAGCCCCACAGAGAGGTCGATCTCACTCTCCTTGGTCTCCCTTCCGCCGCCCAGGATCATGGAACAGATGCCGACCTCATCGCAGGCAATATGGCTCACATAGCCCTCTTTTTCGGATAGCACCGTCTTTTTCAGAGAAGCCTCAGGCAAAAGAGACGTATCATAGACCGCTGAAGCATCTCCTCCCTGGGCCTCCACAAACTCAGCAAGCTTCTTTAAGGCACTGCCGTCGGCAATGACCTGTCTGCATTTTTTCTCCGCTTCCTCCTTCGATTCCGCAGCGCCGCCCGCAAGCAGCATCTGCGCCCCCAGGGTCAGGCACAGCTCCACAAAATCCGCCGGTCCCCGGCCATTGAGGGTGTCGATCGCCTCCTTCACCTCCAGTGCGTTCCCCACTGCAAAGCCCAGAGGCTGATCCATGTCAGAGATCACCGCCACCGTTTTTCTTCCGGCATTTTTCCCGATCTTTACCATCTCCCCGGCCAGCGCCCTGGCATCCGCCTCCTCTTTCATGAACGCGCCGCTTCCGGTCTTCACATCCAGCACAATGGCATCCGCCCCCGCCGCCAGCTTCTTACTCATGATGGAACTGGCGATCAGGGACATATTGTCCACAGTCGCCGTCACATCTCTTAAGGCATAGAGCTTTTTGTCCGCCGGGGCAAGGTCGGCTGTCTGACCCATAATGGCAATGCCGATCCTGTTCACATTTTCGATAAACTGCTCCTTTGTCAGAGCCGTGGTAAAGCCCGGGAAGCTCTCCAGCTTGTCGATGGTTCCCCCCGTGTGCCCAAGCCCTCTGCCGCTCATCTTAGCCACAGGGATCCCGCAGGCCGCCACCATCGGTGTCAGCGCCAGAGATGTCTTGTCCCCCACGCCGCCGGTGCTGTGCTTATCCACCTTGATTCCCCTGATGGCCGACAGATCCAGCATCTCCCCGCTCTTTGCCATCGCCATGGTGAGGGCAAGGGTCTCCGCCTCCGTCATCTTCTGAAAGTAAATCGCCATCATCAGGGCAGACACCTGGTAATCCGGTATCTCCCCCCTTGTATAGCCCTCGATAAAGAAATGGATCTCCTCCTTCGAAAGCTCCCCGCCGTCTCTCTTTTTCCTGATAATATCATACATACGCATAAGCTTACCCTCCCAGATTTCATTACCTGTTCTCTTAAGTATATATTATCAGATCAGGGCCGGAATTGATATAGTTTGTAAAAATAGTTTGATTTTTAGAATACAGTGTGCTACCATCATATCAAAGCATATTTTCGCATTGCGCAAAACCTGTAAGGCTGCGTGTCCGTATTTTTCTGAAATATTTTATTGATTCTATTTACGAAAATCCATGCTTTTGCAACCCAAACATAACAAAGGCAGGAGTTTTCCGAGATAGATGCTTTTTATTATTGATACCTCTGTACTCCTGCTCTGAAAACCAAATAAGGAGGAAGTCTATGGCAGGAAACAGAGAGTATAAATCAGATGTATTCAGCATGCTGATGGAGGACAGGGAAAACGCCCTTCAGCTATACAATGCGATAAACGGATCGGATTACGATGATCCGAAACTGGTTGAAATATGCAGACTGAAAAGAGGGTTCTCGCTGACGGTCAGGAATGATGCGTCTTTTGTAGTGGATATGAATTTAAACGTCTACGAACACCAGTCTACCGTTTGTCCAAACATGCCGCTGCGGAATTATTTTTATCTTTCAAGGCTCCTTGAAGGATTCATCAAAGACAGGGATATCTTCGGTGGCACACTTGTGAAAATACCGACTCCCAGGTTTGCAGTCTTTTACAACGGAACAGAAAAGCAGCCTGAACAGTATGACATGCGGCTTTCCGATGCCTTTGAACATCCGGTGGAGAAACCGGAGGTTGAACTGACATGCAGGCTGTATAATATCAACCGTGGGAACAATCAGGCCTTGTTTGCAAAATGTACAGTTCTCAGGGAATACATGACATTTATTGACTATGTCAGGGAACTCTATGGAAAAAGCAGAGAAGAAGATCTTGAAAGTGCAATTGAAAAGGCAATAGATCGTTGTATAGAAGAAAATGTTCTGAGACAGTTTTTAATTGAGCGACGTTCGGAGGTGTTAAAAGTAATGGTGTTGGATTACACATTTGACAGGCGTCTTGTGTTAAATCGGGAAGAGAGCCGTAAGGAAGGGCATAAAGAAGGTCTGACAGATGGAATACGGATTGGAGTAGCCGTAAACAACTGTCGAAAGCTTGGACTGTCCAAAGCAGAGACAATCAGTCGCATTGCGAATGACTTTTCTCTGTCAGACGAGAACGCTGCAGAGTATGTTGATATGCTTTGGGTGCAGGAATAGGCTTCACCAGTATTTCCGGCTAATGATGTCTCCGCGTCTTTGGCACTACACCCCAACTTTCTTACAGATATCCTGCAGGCAGCAGCGGTCGCAATACGGCTTTGTCCTGGCTGTGCAGACGGCTCTGCCGTGGTCTACCAGCCTGTGACAGAAATCATTTCCCTCCTCGGGAGGGATGAGCTTCCAGAGCTCCTTCTCCACCTTCCCGGGCTCTTTGATGCCGTCCACAAGCCCCATGCGGTTCACAAGCCGGATGCAGTGGGTGTCCGTCACAATGGCAGGCTTTCCAAAGACATCTCCCAGAACCAGATTGGCACTTTTCCTGCCCACGCCCGGCAGCTTTA